>JANXLS010001048.1 GCA_025355035.1 Planctomycetota bacterium
CACCTCAGGGCGCATACACGATTTCAGCAAATTATAGCGGCACCTCCAACTTCGCATCCAGCGGGGACGCGACACACACATTGGCGATCAATTCGTTGCCGCCTCCGGTCATTACGCTGCTGACCACCGACCAGAATCCAGCGTTCTTGAATCAGGTGGTGTCCTATTCGTTCTCCGCCACCGATACGAGTGTTTCGACGCTCAGCTATACATTTGACTTCGGGGACGGTTCGCCGCTTTTGAGCGGGACGTTTCAGCAAGGCACTGTTGCAGTGGTATCGCATCCGTATTCGGCGTACACGGTCGGCACGACTGTGACGCTGACTGTAACGGACGGGTTCACTCCGGTTTCGCAGACGAACGAACAAATGGTTCCGCTCCCCTCATCGACGGGAATCGGCGTGCCGAACACACTGCAGGGCAATGATCCAGTGATGACGCCGCTCACAGTACCCATGGGCGGCTTGAGTCTCGCGCTGGCCAACAGCAACGGCGGCGTGATTCAATTGGCCGTGGACGACAGTCAGATCACGCTCGCGCGTTCGAGCTATGATCTGACAACGATATTTGGAGACATCTCGGGGCGTTCGTCGAAATCGGGAGGCAGTTTTCCGGTCCATCAGTACATCAACCGCGGAATTTTTGTTGCTACAACCACGGCGAACATGAAGGGAACGAGCCAGCAGATTGGTAAAGCGCGTTTGACGATTCCCGTGAGTGCCAAAGAAACGGGGGATATGCCGCGCATTGTGAAGGCAGCCACTGACAACAATTCGAAGATCACGACGAAATCGATCAAAGGCAAATTCGCGTTCAGCGGCATCGTGCCAGACACGATTGCGTTCTCCGGAACGATCAACCTTCCGGCAGGACTGACGATTGGCCAGCCGCACGAATTCTGGGTGGCGATTGGGAACATCGTGGTTCAATCGACAATCGATGGCACGGGCAAGGGAATTGTTCCGGGGACACCGGCGGTGTTGAAGACCTTGAAGCTTTCGACGAAAGCCAAGAAGGGGACGGTGACGACGGGGAACGAAACAGCGACGGTAACAGTGTACTACAAGACCATGAACATGGTCGCGAATGGAGCGGATACGGAAGGGATCAACGTGAATTCGAAGGACACCGCGAATGGAGCCACGGCACCGCGCAACATTCAAGTCGCGTTTTTGATTGATGGCTCACCGTATCAGTTGCTTTCGCCGGTCACGTTTGCATTGAGCCGAGACAAACTCTTTGGAACGATCAGCGGACGTTCGTTGAAATAAACGGCGCGACAAAAAGGCCGGCGGCAAGCGTTGAACGTTGAACATTGAACATTGAAGCGTTTAGATGCGCGGTTTTCGGATGGACTTTCCGCCGTCGGGCGGAGCGTCTTCGCCGGGATCGGAGTCGCCGATTTCGCCGAAACCGCCGAGCGGTTTTTTGCCGGGAGGTTTGCCGTCCTTGCCCCACATCAGGCGCGTCATTTCCGGGTATTCTTCGTCGGCTGCGGTGAGCAGGCAATACAGACAGCGTCGAAAACCTTCATAGCTGAGGTCGGTGTCGTTGACGGGCACGTCGATTTCTGCGCGCACTTCGCCATCCGCCGGGTCGAAACCGAATTTGAGAAGGATGTACTGCATGTTCAGTTCCATGAGGCGTTCGAGCACTTTGCCCTTCTCACGGACTTTGACGAGGTTGAGGTAATTGGGGACGATGAAGCGGACGCGCTGCTTTTCGGAATCGAAGAGAATCATCGCGCGGTAGGTTGCATTGTCGCCGCGAAAACCGGTGCGGATGCAGGAGCCTTCGGGGTCCATGTCGTAGCGCCATTCATCGCGATCGAGATAGCGGGCCAGCGTGTCGATAGTTACCAGAGTCGCCATGTATCCAGTGTGCGGAAATTTTGAAATCTGTCAATGGAAGGAAGTTGAGGAAATCGCGTCAAGAGTTCACGGCGCGAAAATAGCCGCCAGCACGAAAAGTACCTGCTGCTGTGTGGATTGATCAATTGAACCCAGTCGTTTAATCAGGCATTTCGTCGATTAAATAATCTGCCGAATCGGATCGGCGCCTTCAACGCCGACCAACTTCTGATTCAAGCCGCTGAAGAAGAAGCTCAGGTTATTGGGGTCGAGGCCGAGTTGGGTCAGGATCGTGGCGTGGAGATTCTTGACGTGGAAACGGTTTTCGACGGCTGCGGCGCCGAGTTCGTCCGTCGCTCCGACGCTCGTGCCGCCCTTGATTCCGCCGCCGGCCATCCACATCGTGAAACCGTAAGCGTTGTGATCGCGGCCTGTGCCTTTCGCGTATTCCGCTGTGGGTTGGCGCCCGAATTCTCCGCCCCAAACGACGAGGGTGGAGTCCAGCAGGCCGCGTTGCTTCAAATCTTTCAGCAGGCCGGCGATGGGCTTGTCGGTGTTGCCGGCGTGGAGCGTGTGGTTGAACACGACGTCGGAGTGTGCGTCCCAATTTTCGTCGTTGTGTCCGCCGCCGGAATAGAGTTGGATGAAGCGCACGCCGCTTTCAACCATGCGCCGCGCGAGGAGACATTTCGTTCCGAAATCCTTCGTCTTATCCTGATCGATGCCGTACAGCGACTTCGTCTTTTCGTCTTCTTTCGAAATGTCGACGACTTCCGGCGCGTGTTTCTGCATGTTGTAGGCCATCTCGAAACTCGAAATGCGCGCGGTCAAATTCGAATTGCTGATGCGCGACGCGGCGTGTTCGAGATTGTAATCGTTGAGGCTTTCGAGAATCTTGCGCTGCGTCGCATCGCTCATGCCTTCGGGTGGAGCGAGATTCAAAATGGGCGCACCGCTTGCGCGCAACTGCACGCCCTGGTACGTCGCGGGCATGTAGCCGCTCGACCAATTCTTTGCGCCGCTGATCGGCCCGCCCTTCGGGTCAAGCATCACAACGAAGCCGGGAAGGTTCTGATTTTCGCTTCCCAATCCATACGTTGCCCACGAACCCAGGCACGGATGGCCGCTCAGGATGCGTCCGCTGTTCATCATCAACATCGCCGAACCATGGATCGGGGAATCGGCGTACATGGAATGAATGAACGCGATGTCGTCCACGCATTCGCCGACGTTCGGGAAGAGGTCGGAGACGTATTTGCCGCATTTGCCGTACTGCTTGAATTTCCACTTTGGCCCGATGACCCTGCCTTCGTTCTTCTTGCCGCCGCGGCCGAACGTTTTGATTTGGATCGTCTTTTCGTCGAGCGGGTATAGCTTGGGTTTGTAGTCGAAGGTGTCGACGTGGCTGGGGCCGCCGTACATGAAGAGAAAGATGACGCTCTTGGCTTTCGGCGCGAAGTGCGGGGCTTTGGGAGCGAGCGGATTGAGGAGCTTTTTGCCGCCTTCGGCGTGAATGGCCTGGCCGGAGAAGAAGTCGTTGCCGAGCATCCCGGCTAGAGCAACGGAACCGAATCCGCTACCCAATTCCCACAGCATTTCCCGGCGAGTGCGTCCGCAAAATTGATTTTTCTTCATGCTCATTATGGTCGTTCCTTTCGTTGCTTCCGTCATCGTTTGTATTTAGCAGAACTCAACTGCTCGTTTAATCCAAATACATAAACTCGTTCAAGTTCAGCGCCATGAGACAGAAATTCGCCAGGGCCTTGCCGTCGGACAGATTGTCTTCGTTGGTGAAACGCTTGATCAGCTTCACGCCGTGTTCGATTTCTTTTGCGCTGGGTTCCCGGCACATTGTCAGGCGCAGGCCGAGCTTGACTTGCGCGTCCACGTTTGCTCCAGCTTCCTTAACCAAGCGTTCGGCGAATAGGGCGGCTTGGTCGTTGAAGAACTTGCTGTTTAACGAGGTCAGCGTTTGGGTTGGGACGGTTGTTGTGAAGCGGACGGGGCAGCTCGAATCGGTGTCGGCTTGATCGAACGTGTTCAGGATCGGTTCGTTCAGCGAGCGCTTGACCAGCACGTAGACGCTGCGGCGGGTGCGTTCTTCCGGGGGCGACACGCCCCAGACGTTCTTGGGCTGCGACGAGGATTGGAGGACTTCCTTCGGCACTTCCGTGTAGATGCTCGGGCCGAACATCTTCGGATTCAATGTCCCGTTTACAGCGAGAACGGAATCGCGGACTTCCTCGGCGCTCATGCGGCGCATGTCGAAGCGCCAGAACAGATTATTGTTTGGATCCTTGGCGAGCGCTTTCGGCTCGTCGCTGCTGGCCATGCGGTACGCGCTGGACATCATGATGAGCTTGTGCATGGACTTCATCTTCCAGTCGCGCGAGGTGAATTCGGTCGCGAGCCAGTCGAGCAATTCCGGATGAGTCGGCAGTTCGCCGAGCTGTCCGAAGTCGTTGGGTGTGCGGCAAAGTCCCCGGCCGAAATGGAATTGCCAGAGTCGGTTGGCGATGGCGCGCGCGGTCAGTTGATTGTCTTTGCTGGCGAGCCAGTTGGCGAGCACGGTGCGCTTGCCGCTGGTCTTGGCGCCCGGTGCTTCTTTGGGAATGACCGGGGCGGGGAAGCCGAGGATCGCGGGGAAGTTCGGCGCGACGTCGTCGCCTTCGAGGTTGGGATTTCCGCGCATGAGAATCTTTGTCGCATTTCGACCGCGTTCGAAAACGGCCATCACGCGCATTCCTCCGGCTTCAACTTTAGCCTTGCGGCTCTCCGCCAACTGCTTCTTGAGAGCGTTGTATTCGGCGAGTTTTTCTTTCGGGAGCAGCTTGCCATTTTTGGCCAGCACGATGTCATCGGATGTGTCCGCATCGACGGCGGCGTTGACGACGAGCCCCATGTCGATGAACTGTCCGCCGGTCGTTTGCAAACAATGAACAGCGATCTGGTTTTCGCCGACTTTGAGGAGCTTTAATGCGTCGGGCGAAAGCGGATGAACTTCGTACTTCGACACGTGGCCGTGGAATTGCGCGGCGAGTTTTCCGTTGAAGTAGATTTCGCAATCTTCGTCGTGATGCAGTGACAGCTTGAGATTTTGCGGAACGGACTTCAGCGTGATCAGCTTGCGCAACCAAATGTTGTCGGTGTGCCAGACGGTTCCGATGACTGCGCCGGGAGTGCCTTTCGAGCCGAATCCAGAGGGAGCTTCCTTCCAGCTTTCGGTGTTGTAGTTCTGCCATGTCCATTCGTCGTTGTTCGGGCGCATCAGCGTGTATTGCCATTTTTGCGGGCCGTGGCGGGCATCGGGGAGCGGATCGACAGCGGCTTCTTTGGGCGGATCTTTTGCGGCCGGAGCGGCGCTGTTTTCTTTGGGCTTCGCACCGCGGGTTTCGGCTTCGATTGCTGCTATCTTTTTCATCAAATCGTCTTCGCGCGCGGACTTTTCGTGGAGGCGCTTTTCGTAATCGGCTAGCTGCTCGGGGGAGTTGATGTCGACGGTGATGTCTGTCGACTGCATGTCGCTGACGTCGTGAATGAAGGCCAGCATGCTGTAGTAATCTTTCGCCAGGATCGGATCTTTTTTGTGGTTGTGGCAGCGCGCGCAATTCATGCTCATACCCAGCATCGATTGACAGGTCGTGGCCAGGATGCCGTCGAGGACGTCGAACTTGGCGAGTTTGCGATCGGCGGGTTCGTCGTCCCAGATATTGAGACGGTAGAATCCGGTCGCGATCTTGGAGTCGGGGGTGGCATCGGTGAGTTCATCGCCGGCGATCTGCTCCTTGATGAAGCGATCGTAGGGCTTGTCGTCGTTGAATGCGCGGATAACATAGTCGCGGTAGCGCCAGGCGAAAGGCTTTGCGCCGTCGCGTTCGTAGCCGTTGGTTTCGGCGAAGCGCACGAGGTCGAGCCAATGGCGACCCCACTTCTCGCCATAATGGGGCGAGGCCAGCAGGGAGTCGATCAATTTTTCGTAGGCGTCGGGAGCCGTGTTCGCGATGAATGCTTCGACTTCGGCGGGGGTCGGCGGGAGGCCCGTCAGGTCGTAATAGGCGCGGCGAATCAACGCGCCTTTGCTTGCGGGCGCGACGGGGTTGAGATCTTCTTTTTCCAATCCGGCGAGAATAAAGGAGTCGATGGGATTGGCGGCCCATGCTTTATTCTTGACGTCGGGAACAGCGGGGCGCTTGAGTGCTTTGTAGGCCCACCAATCTTCTGCGGTTTTGACTTTCTGTTCCGGTTCTTTTTTGACGATCGCGCTTTCGGGAAGGACGGCTTCGGTGCCGGGCTTCCACAGAGCGCCCTCGTTGATCCATTTCGTGAGGATCGCGAGCTGCTCGGGTTTGAGCTTTCCGTCCGGTGGCATCGAATGTTCTTCGTCGCGGTAGGTGAGCATGTCCAGGAACAGGCTTTTTCCGAGAGCCTTTTCGTCGATGGACGGGCCGCCTTGTCCTCCCTTCAGCATCCCAGCACGAGACGTGAGGTACAGGCCCGCTTTGACTTTTGCTTCGGCACCGTGGCATTTGAAGCAGGCGGATTTGAGGAGCGGTAGGGCGTCTTTTTCGAAGAACGCTATTTGTTCGGCCGTCGGCGCGACTTCTCCCGCGCGCGCGGCAATTCCGATAAGAGCCAGTATGCAAACCAGGGGGATTAGTGTTTTCAAATTCATCATTCCTGCTTTCGGGCGTCGCGTTAATACTATTCAGCATTGCCAATCCGACATAAATACTATACCCTTCTGATGGGAAACCAGTGACGACAAAAAATATGAGAAATGCGACATTATTGCGCCCGCAGTTTGAATGGGCAAAACGCAGTCCGAGAATCGTGAAGGCGTTGAAGCGGGAACGGCGCGCGTGGCTTGAGGCGATGGATTCGGCATGCGGATTTCATAGGCTGTTCGAGCATCTTCCCGGCGTTTTCTTTTTTGCGAAGGACCGCGACGGCCGGAGTATGTTTGCCAGCCAAGGCATCCTTGATCTGTACAAGATGTGCGATGAAACAGAAATGCTGGGTTTGAGCGCTTTCGATTTATATCCCGCGAGCATGGCGACGGGATACGTTGCGGATGACACACGTTTGTTGTCCGGGCAGGCGAAGCAAATTGAGCGTCTGGAATTGTGGTTCGACCGGCAAGGCATGCCGGATTGGTTTGTCGTCATCAAGCTGCCGATTCTGGACCGGCGCGGCAAGCCGCATGGCGTCATGGGGGTGCTGCGCCAGGCCACTGAAAACGAGAAGCAATTGCCCGTTTTTCAAACTGTTTCAAAGGCCGTCGACATCATTCGGCGCGACTTCGCCAAGCCTCTCTTGATCAGCGATATTGCGGATTCGTGTTTTCAATCGCTGCGACAATTGCAACGGCAGTTTCGTTCCGCGTTTGGGGCGACACCGCAGGAATTTCTGTTGAAGACGCGCATCCTCGCGGCAGCGCGACTGTTGGAAGAAACCAGTCTTTCGGTTTCCGAAGTCGGAACGCGCTGCGGCATTTTGGACCCCAGCGCGTTCATCCTGCAATTTCGAAAACGAATCGGCGTCACGCCGTTTGCATACCGGCGGGAACGACGGCTGCTTTTGCCGCCGACGACATAAATTGGGCGCGAGATTATTGACACGAGCGCACAGCTAAAGTCGCACGTCCCTCACCCCGCGAGCGATACGGCTGCTCGTTGGCCCCTCGCCCCAACAAGAGAGGGGAATGGCGGGGGCTTGCTTCGTTCGCTTAACGCACGGAACCTTCGGAGTCGATCACGAATGAAACCGGGAGAGAATTGCCGAAGTTCTTGAAGTCTTTGAATGACCAGACGACTTTTTTGTCACGCGAGACTTCGATGATCTGGGGGTTTTTGTCGCCGGCGTGGCAATTGCCGACGATGATATTTCCGTTTTTCAGCGCCTGAACTTGGGTGACCCAGGCGAGTTGGATGCCGGGAAGGTCGTTCTGCGTGATACTCCAAACAATTTCTTTGGCTGGGTTGACTTCGAGGACGCTGTGGTTGTTGCCGCCGCCGATCAGTGTGTTGCCGTTGGGAAGGCGAATGGCGCTGTAGCAATGGTTGCCGAAGGCTTCGGTGCCGTGGCCTCCGGCTGCTTTGTTGTCGCCCAACGCTATTTCGTATTCCCAAATCACTTTGCCTTCAGCATCGTATTCGCGAACGGTGCCGTCGCTTTCGTGTGCGACGAGGTAGTGGCCGTTGTCGAGTTTGCGGGCGTTGCGCGTGTCGCTGTGCGTCGAATGGTTTTTGACGGTCAGCTTGATTTCCTTCACGATCTTGCCGTCCTTGTCGACTTCGAGGATGCGGGACGGGCCGGATTCGACGATCATCGTGTTGCCGTCGGCAAGGCGTTGGATGGCGTGAACTTCGACCGGGCGGCCTTTTTTGCCTTCTTCGGGACCGTTGCCGTTCATCTTCGATGCGTCGTAGCTCCAGACGATCTTCTTTTCCTTATCGACTTCGACGATTTTCTGGTAGTTGGTTTGCATGAGAATGTTGCCGTTTGCGAGCAGGTGCGCGTCGTGAATTGCGCCGATCGGCATGGCCCATTCGATCTCACCTTCCGCGCTGACGATCGCGAGTTGCTTGCCGTCTTGTCCGGCGATCATGCGATGACCTTTGCCGGTGATGTCGGCGGCTTGCGCCGTCAGCACGCACATCAAACCCGCCACGAACACCCACAAACACGATTTCAAAGACATACGATAGGCTTCCTTACAAAGTGGACAAATGGAGTGACACGAGAACGCCTCGATTACGCTTGTATACAATGGGTACGCTGATTGTGTTGATTTGAAATGGGGTAACTTTTTTAAAAATTCGGATAATGACCCGCGCACAGCTAAAGTCTCACGCTCTCCCCTCAACCCGCGCATGGGTACATGCGTCGGCCGTCTCCCCGCCAGGAGAGGGGAACGGAGCGGGTCAATCGCGGGAAAAAATCACTCCCGCCGGAGTGCGACGATGGGGTCGAGTCGGCTGGCTCGCCAGGCGGGATAGAAACCGAAGAAGACGCCGACGCACATTGAAAACACAACGGCGACAGCGACGGAGAGGGTGCTGAAAATCAGGGGCCATTCGCGGTGAGTCATGAAGCTGAGGATTTTGACGGCGGCGGCGGAGACGGCCAAACCGCCGCCGGCTCCGATCACGCCGCCGATGGCGCTCAAGGTCATTGCTTCGACGAGGAATTGAATGAGGATGTTGGAGTCGGTGGCTCCGAGGGCGATGCGGAGGCCGATTTCGCGGGTGCGTTCGGTGACGGAGACGAGCATGATGTTCATGATGCCGATGCCGCCGACGAGCAGTGAAATGCAGCCGATGGCTCCGAGCAACATGGTCGCGCCGATCAAGACGCCATCGACGGCGCGCGACATTTCGCCGAGGTCCTGCAGATTGACGGGATCTTTGCGGCCGGGTTGGATTTTCATTGAATCGCGGACGGCGGCGAGGATTTCTTTCTTGGCCTGTGGAATGCCTTCGCGCGTTTTGGCGGAGGCGAAGATCATATGGATGTCGCGGCCCTGGCCCATGCAATCGGCGAGCGTTTCATAGGGCATGAGGAGAATGTCGTCTTGATCCTGTCCGAACATCGAGCCTTTTGACTGCAACACGCCGATGACGACGAAGGGCGTTTTGTCGACGCGGATGCGTTCGCCGACGGGATCGCGGCCGGAGAACAATTCGTGGGCGAGGGTCGAACCGATCACGGCGACGCGAAAGCGTCCGCGCAAATCGGCTTCGCCGAACGAGACGCCGCCAGCCAGTTTCCATTTTCGAATGTTGAGATACGAGGGGAAGCAGCCTTCGATGCGGGTGCGATGCGAGCGCGCGCCGGAGACGATGGAGGCTTGGAACATCAGTACCGGCGAGGCTTCATCGATCGAAGGGCAATTGTCTTGAATCGCCGCCACCTCTTTAAGGGCCAGCGGGTGGAACTGCGAGCGGCCTTGTTCGGCTTCGTCGACGTTGTATTTCGGTGAAACGAAAATCAAGTTTTGGCCGATGGATTCGAGCGAATCGCTCATGTAGGCGCGTCCGCTTTCGCCGATGTTCCAGAGCGCGACGACGCACGTGACGCCGATGATTGTTCCGAGCATCGTCAATGCGGCTCGAAGCTTGTTGGCGGCGAGCGCCTGGAAGGCCATTAGGACGGCGGAGAACATTATTTGGTTCCTTGGATCGTGTGGAAGTGTAGCGTTGAGGGGGGCTCCAACAAGAGAGAGCAACGGCGGCGGCTCGCGAAAGCTCGCTAAACCACGACTATAGACGAGAGGGGGAGCGGCGTCGTCACGCAAAAATTTCGGGAAAGAAAATGGGGGGGAGTGCCGATAGGATAATGGCAACTTGCGACTCCCTCTCTTTACATAGGATAACAATTCGGCGTGTACATTTATTCCATCGCGGCGCGCTATCTTTTCCGGCGGGCCGTTTCGTATGTCGCGATACTGTTGGTCGCGATCATAGTCATGTTGTATTTGATGGTGATCTCTGTCCTTGAGGGTCAAAAGGACAACTTCATGGACAAGATTCAAAATATTGAAGCCCACATCACGGTCGACATCGGGAACTATGCGGGCGGGATCGCTCGGCCGGAAGAATGGGCGGACGAACTGGCGAAAATGGAGGTGGGGATCAAGGGCGTGACGATTGGAATCGGGACGCCGGCGATGGCTGATTTTCCTAAGGACCGGACGATCGGCACGCTGCGCGGCATCGATCTCGACCGCGAATTCAAGACGGGGCGCATCAAGGAAATTCTCAATCCGAAAGACATCACGGCGTTCGGAGTGCAGGAATTCAACAAGAAGAAATACGATGGCTGCATTGTGGGCGGTGCGTGGAAAACACAGTTTCGCTTGCATATCAATGACCGCGTCACGTTTATCTTCAAGGACGAAGGCGGAGGTGTCAGCACAAAGGCGTACAACGTCATCGGTTTTTATGAAGGCAAGAATCCGTACCTTGAAACCGGGGCGTTTATCGATCGAAGATTGCTTGCCGACCAATTGAATGTAAGCGGGCGGGCGAAGACGTTGTACGTGTGGCTGAACGATCCCAATCGCGCGGACCTCAACGCGGTCAAGGAGCGCGTGCGGAAAAGGATGGCGGAGATAGTCAACCGCGAAGACGAGAAACTGACAGCAGAGATCTTTGCGACATTAAAAGCGGCCGATCCGAAAATCGCTGATCGCATCACGCCGGTTTTCAGTCCCGACAAAGCAACAGCGGTTGCGGCGATCGGGCCGTTGAATGGGCGCGACGCGGTCGTTTTTGACAAAGCGCAGGAGATCCTCCGGGCGAAAAACGAGCGACTGGTTGAGCGATTGATTGAAGGCATGAACCGCGACAACCGGGCGAGCAAAATCAATGTCGAAACGTGGCAGGAGAAAGACGGAAATTTCTACGAAATGGTGACGCGCGAGAATCAGGTGATGCGCAGCATTATGGGCGTCTTTCTGGTGTTGATCGCGTTCATTCTCTTTCTGATTTTCGGACGCCTCGTCGCGGAAAAGGTGCGCGACATCGGCGCGCTGCGAGCGCTTGGAGCGTCGCCGGGCGGGATCATGCTGTGCTTCCTGATTCAGGGTTTTATCATCGGCGCGATGGGTGTTGGGTTGGGGCTGGCGATGGCGGAAACGTTTTTGCGACACATGAATGAAATTGCGTGGATTCGCGATGCTATCCCGAAGGATTCGGACAACATCGCCTATGTCACGCTGAATTATGACCGTTTGCTGATTGCGGTCTGCACACTTGTTTCGTCGTTGGCCGGAGCGTTTTTTCCGGCGTGGCGCGCGTCGCGAATGAACCCCGTGGAGTGCCTGCGCCATGAGTAGCCCGACGGCATTGCGCGCCGACAACATCGGCCGCCATTACATCGACGGCAACGAAAAGTTGACCGTGCTGCAGAACGTTTCGCTGAGTTTGAACGCGGGGGAAGTCGTGGCGCTTGTTGGTCGGAGCGGGAGCGGGAAAAGCACGCTGCTGCATATTCTCGGCTTGCTTGATACGCCGAACGAAGGCGAGGTGATCGTGGACGGCACACCGGCGGGGAGTTTGTCGGAGACGCATCGATCGGTTGTGAGAAACGCGCGGATCGGGTTTGTGTTTCAGCATTTCTTTTTGCTGCCGGATTTCAACGTCATGGAAAATGTGTTGATGCCGGCGAAGATCCATTTCCCGGCGCTGCAATGGCCCATGCGGCGCGCGGCGTGCGAAGATCGCGCGCGGACGCTGCTGGAAAGCGTGGGTTTGAGCAAGCATCACAGCCATTCGCCGCGGACACTTTCGGGGGGCGAGCGGCAACGCGTGGCGCTGGCTCGCGCACTTTTTTTGGAACCGAAAATTTTGTTGTGCGACGAACCGACCGGGAACCTTGACCCTGAGAGCGGGGCGCGTATCATGGACTTGATTTTCGATGCGAGCGCAAAAACCGGTGCGGCGGTGATGGTGGTGACGCACGACGTTGGACTGGCTCAACGCGCGCATCGACGATTGCATTTGGAAAAGGGTGTATTGAAGATGGATTAGCAGTTCGCGCGCGCAGCTGAAGCCGCACGTTGCTCGTCGGCCCTCTTCCCAACAGGAGAGGGGGAACGGCAACGGCTCGCTACGCTCGCGAGTCGCTTGAGTCAGTGTGTGAGACAAAAAGTTTTGCCT
>JANXLS010001196.1 GCA_025355035.1 Planctomycetota bacterium
GGCGCGTCACGACGTAACGCGGCATCGCCGTGTTGATCTCGCCGGCCAATTCAATGAAACGTGTCGCGACACCAAACTCGCGCGCCTTCCACGTCAGATAAAACGGGTCGATCGGAATACAGTGACCGCCCAACCCCGGCCCGGGGTAAAACGGCATGTATCCGAACGGCTTCGTTTTCGCTGCGTTGACCACTTCCCAAATGTCGATCCCCATTTTGTCGAAGACGACTTTCAGCTCGTTGACCATCGCGATGTTCACCGAGCGAAAGATGTTCTCGATGAGTTTCGTCGCTTCGGCCGCGCGCGCGGAACTGACTTGCACGACCGTCAGCCCTGCCGACGCGTACAGATTGCACGCCTGCTCCCCGCATTCAGCAGTGAAGCCGCCGACAACCTTCGGGATGTCCGCCGTCTTGTACTTCGGATTACCGGGGTCTTCGCGCTCAGGCGAGAACGCCAGCAGAAAATCGGTTCCGGCCTTCAATCCGGAAAGTGACTCCAGAACCGAACGCAAATCCTCATCGGTTGTCCCCGGATAGGTCGTCGACTCCAGTACGATCAATTGTCCCGCGCGCAGATACGGGCCAATCTGCTCGCCGGTCGAAACGATGTACTGAATGTCCGGTTCGCGGTTCTTGGTGAGCGGAGTCGGGACACAGATGATCGCGGCGTCGAGTTCCGCGGTGCGGCTGAAGTCGGTCGTCGCTTCCAACAAACCGGCTTTTCGTGCCGCAACGATGTCGCTTGCGGCGATGTGGCGGATGTACGATTGACCGTTGTTCAGCGCGTTTGTCTTCTCTGTGTCGACATCCAGTCCAATGACTTTGTGCCCGGATCGCGCAAACTGCAGGGCCAGCGGGAGACCGACGTAGCCCAGTCCCACCACTCCAACGACCAACGATTTCTTTCCCGCCCCGGTCCAAGCCATGCGCCACTCCGCAGTTGATTTCAACATCGTGTCCAGAAGATGAAACAGTATCGCCCGTTCGACGTTAATATCAACGTACTTGAACTGGTGTTACGAAACAAAAAAACGCGATGGTGCTCGCATCGCGTTTTCGTCTGGAAATTCAGAAGCGGAGTCTACTTGAACGACTCAACGCTCGTCACGCCATCGTAATTGAAGGAGATTTTTCCTTCGGAATAAACCCACGTGAAGTTTCCGCCATCCATGCCCCGAATACCTTCCAGCATGACATTCTTATAGTCCGAACCCATGATGCTGCGGACTTCATTCGGCGACATGCCTTTGCGAATCTGAGTAATATCGTGGAATGCGCCGCTGCCGGTGATCGACGGAACTTGCGGGCGATTGCAACCGCTGCTTCCGCAACCCATCAAGAAAACGAAAGCGAGAAATGAACGTGCGAAGAGCGCAGTGAGACTGGAATCAGGCGAGGTGCGGTGACTGGAATACAGCATGTCTCAAATTCCCCCCGGACGAGACGAAATACGAATGCGATCTCTACCAAAAAAAGATTGTAGAACCGACGAAGGAACGTTCATTCTTCGTCGGTTCTACAAATCAGACTACAAAGTCCCGAAGGACTTTAAACTACTTGCAGGTGCTGCACGTGCTGCAGGTTTCGCACTTCGGCTTGCAGCTGTTGCAGCTGTGGCAGCTGCCGCAGCAACCCGTGAGAACAACCATCGTGACAACAACCGCAACAACGCTGAGAATCTTGCGCATTTGAACATCCCCTCCGAACATTTACCCATCTTTCGAAAAGGTGGTTCGCATGAACCATCAACCTTTTAAAAGATATACTGCTTGCTGATTCAATGGACTTTAAGCCACATTTAAACCAGAACGACTTCATTCTGGAGCCCGTTGGGGCTCAAGAAACTAGTGGCAAGTGCTGCAGGTGCTGCAGGTGCTTTCCTTGTGGCAGCTATTGCAGTGGCCACAGCAACCGGACAGAACAGCCATCGTGACGACTACGGCAACAACACTGAGAATCTTACGCATTTTAACAGCCCTCCAATATTCGGTCCCATCGAATGAAAGGCGGCTCTGAAGAACCAAAAACCTTTCGCCCAACACTATAACTCATTAATCATCATCGTCAAAATCCGTTTTAAGATTATCGGATAATTTCTCATCTTTTTTTGAAGCCTCATCTAATGAAACTTCCGGCGGGTGTCCGCCATCGGAATCCGATGCGCGCGCCGCTTTGATCTTTTCGGACACCGCGAACGACTTTTCGATCGTCTCATCGAGCTCGATGTTCACGTGCGGCGTCGTCCGCGTCTTCAATTGCCCGGCGATGCGTTTCTGGATCACGCCGCGAGCATTCATTAAACCGTGCATTGTCAATGATTTGACTTTATCGTCTCCGAAGACCGACACGAAGATGTCGCAGTGCGACAAATCGTCGGAAAGAGCCACGCGCGTCACCGTGCAAAAGCCGATGCGCGGGTCCGTCAGTTCATGCAGAATGACTTCCGCAGCTGTTTCGCGAATAATTTCCCTCAATCGTTCAATACGTAATCTCATTTTGTTTTCCTGCTTTTCTCTCTTTTTTTTAAATTTCCCTCAAACGTTCCGAATTCGGACGTTGTCGACTTTAGATTTTTATATCGGACGACCTCTCCGAAAACAATTCAAGGTTCAACGTTCAAAGCGTACGCATCGCAACTTTGAACGTTGAACCCTGATCTTTCAACCGCGGTTATATTACTTTGTGTCGAGCGTTCGCTTCACCTGTTCGGTCGTAAACGCTTCCATCAAGTCGCCAACCTTGATGTCGTCGTAATTTTCGAGCTTGATACCGCATTCGAAGCCCGAACGCACTTCCTTCGCGTCGTCCTTGACGCGCTTCAGGCTCGCAAGCTTGCCCGTCCACACCGTCTTGCCGTCGCGAATCAAACGCACACCGCTGGCGCGCGTGATGAGTCCATCGGTGACAAAACATCCGGCGATCGTTCCCACTTTGGAAATCGTGAAGCGATTGCGGACGGCCACATGGCCCTGGATGACTTCTTTTTCGATCGGCTTGAGGATGCCTTCGAGCGACTTGCGCATCTCGTCCACGACTTCGTAGATGATCGTGTACGTGCGCAGATCCACGCCGCGTTCTTCGGCCAACCGTCGGGCGCCGGGATCGGCGTTGACGTTGAATCCGATGACAATTGCGTCCGACGCGTCGGCCAGCAATACGTCCGTTTCGTTGATCGCGCCGACTCCGTCGTGCAGGATGTCGATCCGTGCATCGGCCGTCGAAAGGCGGCTGACTTCGTCGCGCAACGGAGTGAGCGAGCCTTGCACGTCCACCTTCAAGACCAGCTTCAAGGACGCCACAGCACCCTGGGCGAGCATGTCGCTGAGCGTTTCGAGCGTGACGTGTGTGCGTTTGACCAAACCTTCCTGGCGCATACGCATCGCGCGCTGTTCGGCGATTTCGGCCGCTTCCTTGATTGAATCGAGGACGTGGAAGCGTTCGCCGCTCAACGGAACGTCGCTGAGTCCCGTCACGAGCACGGGCGTCGCCGGTCCAGCCGACTTCAACGTTTTGCCGGTGTCGGCGAAGATTTGGCGGACGCTGCCATAGGCATGTCCGCAAACGATCACGTCCCCCTGATTCAACGTGCCTTCCTGAACGAGGACCGTACAGACGATACCGCGGCCCTGATCCTTGTGCGCTTCGACAACGTGACCCACCGCGCCCTTGTTCGGATTGGCCTTGAGTTCCAGAATTTCGGCCTCCAGCAGAATCCGATCCAGGAGATCGTCAATCCCCTGTCCGGTTTTCGCCGAGACTTCGACGCAGCCGATTTCGCCGCCATACCCTTCGACGTACAATTCTTTCGACGCCAACTGGCCTTTGACTTTGTCCGGATTGGCTTCGGGCATATCGATCTTGTTGAGCGCAACGACGATCTTTTTGCCGGCCGTCTTGGCATGGCTGATCGCTTCTTCCGTTTGAGGCATCACGCCGTCATTGGCCGCAACAACCAACACGACCACGTCCGTGACATTCGCTCCGCGTGCGCGCATTTCAGTGAACGCTTTGTGTCCGGGCGTGTCGATGAACGCGATTTCACCCTTCTTATGCGAGACTTTGTACGCGCCGATGTGCTGCGTGATTCCGCCGGCTTCGCCTGAAGCGACTTTCGTCTGGCGGATGAAATCCAGGAGCGACGTTTTGCCATGATCGACGTGACCCATAATCGTGACGACCGGCGCGCGCGGCTTGAGATCTTCCGGCAAGTCGGCCACATCAGCTTTCTTGAGCATTTCTTCTTCGACATCGCGTGCTTTCTTGACCGCGATGCCGTGCTTCAACGGATCGAATTCGAGCGCGTAAATTTCCGCGTCCGCGTCCGAGATGATCATGTTGATGTTGACGATTTTGCCCTGATCGAAGAACTTCTTGATCAACGCCGTCGACTTGATGCCCAGCGCCTCGCACAGTCCTTTGATCGAAACGGGTGACGTGACTTCCGCCGGTCCGGTGCGGAGGACGGTCGGGCGTTTGACCACCGGCCCGCGCTTCTGCTTGCGCGCGCCACGGTAACGGTCGTCGTCGCCGCGCATGAGCGCCGTCCCACGGCGCGGACCGCTGCCGAATCCCTTGAGTCCGGGCGCGGCTTTAACCGCCGTGCGCCGCTGGCCTGCTCCGCCGCTACCGCCTCCACTGCTGGCTGCCTTGCCTTTTTCGTCGTCGTCCGAGAAACTTTCCGGAATCGACGGATACGACACCTGCGGCTTGAAATCGTCCACCGGCTTCGAATCAACCGATGCGTCCTTCTGTCCCTTGCGTCCACCGCCGCTTTTTTGCTGCGTCGGACCGTGAATTTTTTCGGCATCTGCCGCCTGCATAACCACGCCGAACCGATTGTCGCGGCCGGCATCACGCTGCACAGGAGGAGCGACCGTGGGACCGGAGATGAATTTCTTGGCTGGGCCCTGCAACGAAGCCATCGGATTGACAACAGGCGCTCGTACGATAGGCGGGGCGATCGAAGTGACGGGCGGCGGAGTCGGTGTCGGCTTCGACACGACTTTACCGGCAGGCTTCAACGATTCGCGATCGCCTCCGCGGGCGTCGCGGCCTTTTTGAGCAACAGCGGACTTGCCGCCGGATACGGGCTTTTGAACTTCAGGCGAGGCAACGGCAGCCGAAACAACGACGCCAAAGCGCGAGGCGCGGTGTTCAACCTTCGGTTCGACAACCGCTGCTTTCGCGACGATCTTGTGCGGTTCGCTTTTTTCAGTGGTGTGCGTAGCAGGTGAAACGGACGGCTCTGCGATGCCATGCGGCGTTACTGCCGATGAAACGACCGCTCCTGTCGGATCTGTGTTGAGTGTCGCGGTGTGCGCTGCGGCTTCAGGTGTTGAAGATTGAGCCGCGTTCGGTTGTTCGTTCTGCGCGTCGTCAATCTCAGAAACGTCGACCTTTTGATCGTCAATTTCGACGCGAGTCGGTTCCGCTTCAGATTCTTCGGTGCGGCTCGGAGCCTCTTCGAAGATCGGCGCATCTTGCTGTTCTTCGACTGCCGCTTCCGCTGCCAGCGCTGCGCTCGCCGCAAGCGCTGCAGTTGCCGCCAATTCAGCAGCCTCGTTCTCCCGAGTCCTGTTTTCGCGGTTTTCGTGCTCGTGTTTCAATAGACCGAGTTTCGCCTTGAGGCGATCGACTTGGCCGGGCATGAGGATGCTGGAGTGGCTCTTGATCTTTTCCTTGCCACCGAACATCAACTGCGCCTTCTCAAGCACATCTTTGCTCGCGACTCCAAGCTGCTTGGCCAAGTCGTGAATGCGGATACCGGCCGGAACCGGAACCTCGGCTTTTTTGCTGCTCA
>JANXLS010001211.1 GCA_025355035.1 Planctomycetota bacterium
CAGTTGATCGTCGCGACCGGTTTTCTCGATACCATCGAAGCCGAACGCGCCAAGCGAGTCAAGGCTGGTGAGTCGATCCCCATCACTGTTGCCGCGAAAAAAATCAGCGGGTTCCTCATCGGCGTCAACGGCCTTCAGGCCCGGATTCGTGTGGGGACCGGCCAGATCGAAATGCCCATCAGCCTGAAAAATCTCGAAACCCGGGAATTCATCGCCATTCTCGACACGCTGGAACTCTCCGATCGCTACGCCGAACTCGCATGCCTCTGGAGCGTCCTCGGTCGTAAGGACATCGCGCGCAAAGCCTCTGAGATGGCGCTCAAAAAGCCCGCCGACATTCCGATCGCTGCGGCACTCGCCAGTCTCCTGTCGAATTCCAAGAACCTCCATTTGTACGACTTCAAAGGCTGGCGGCAGCAACTCGATTGGGAGGCCGTCTCCGGGAGTTGGTTGAGCCAAGATGGTAAATACGTTTTGGAGACGACCGACGGCGGCGAAACCGCGTTGAAACCAGCGGCCATCGGCGGCGATTTTCCGCTCCAAGCCGCGCGCGTGGGATTTGAATTCGAAATCCGAAAACCTTCGCCAGGGTGGATTTTCAGTTGCGAACTCGGCAGCGAAAAACAAGCCGTCGTCGTGACTTTCAGCGCAACCGAAGCGATCCTCCAGGACAAATCCAGCGCAAAAAATGTCCCCGTTAAATGGTCCCCTGCAACAAGCCGCGTCGAGCTTTCCATTGATGGCGACGCCGTCGCATTCTTCCTCGATGGCAAGCCCGTCGCCACACTTTCGGTCGCCGGGATCTCTCAGCAAAAAGGAACGATTCGCTTCCGCGCCCAACAGTGTGCCTGCGCCATCGATAACGTTATTCTCCGCTCGCAGGAATGAACGTATGATGCGGAATTGGACGGGAACGTCCAAGTCGTGTGGCTCGCTCCAAACTATTTTTCCCGCATCGTCTCGATCGCGTTTTCGATTCGTTTCCGATTTATCTCATCCGAGCACGCCTTCAATAATTTTCGCGCCGCCATGCGTTGCGACTCCGTTAGCACCGCGTTCATCTCCGTCTGCGCCGCATCAATCGTTTCGCCCCGATTCGTCTCGATTCGCACGATCCCCTTCCCGTTCAATACATCGCCGAGCAACGTCACCCGCCCCGCCTCTGGAACGCCGTTTTGTCCCGGCGCAGAATAGCTCAATTCAACGCCGGGAATCGGCTTTATCGGCACAGGCGTCGCCAGCATCGCGTACGGTATTGTCACTACAGTTGCCGCTCGCTTCGCAGTCTCAATGGCCAGAGGCGGGACATCCTCGACGACAATCTGCACCGCAGGCGCGTTTGCGATCGCATCGCTCGAAGCGCTAGGAATCCCGTCGCCATCGATCACTTCGCTCCGCGCGTTCACAACTTGGGTCGTGTCTTCGGATGCGACATCCTCCGGCGCACGAATCGGCGTAATATGCGCCGTCGGACTCGCCTTATCGGGACCATTCGACTTCGGTCCGCCCACAGACAGACGTGCCGTCGTCGCATACAAAAATGCACACGCCGCCATCGCCGCGCAAGCAATCGCTTTCGAGTACCGGTTCGTCAAAATGTTCGAGTAATTCGCTGCAACCGCTTTCTTTTTCCGGGCCGCTCTGTCTTCGATTTTCCACAGCGCCCGAAGGCTTTCGTTCAGCAGCCGCGATTGCTGGGACTGCGCGTCGAGCGCATGCCGACACGCCGGACATCCGGCCAGATGCTGCCGCAAATCGTGCGCATCTGCGCCCGACAACTCCCCATCAATATAGCGCGTTATTAGCACCGCGACCCGTTCGCAAGCGGGGTTTTCGCCCGGATCATCCGCCGCTTCCTGCCACAAGCCAGTTGTTGATTTAAAACCCATGGGAGCCACCCATTTTACCCTGTAGAAACGGCTAATTTTACAATGAGCCGTTGAGGGGCAATTTTAAACTGAGGCTTTTTGGTCGCGCGGATCGCGCTTCCGGCCCCGGTCAAAACGTCTCCCCAACCGTTCCTGCAACATCTTTCGTGCCCGGACCAGCCGCACTTCCAGCGACTTCACGCTGACATTCAAAATCGTCGAGATCTCAGAATAACTCAATTCCTGCACATGCTTCAAAACCAGAACTTCGCGATAGATGTCGGGCAGTTTCCCGATCGCATCGAGAATCGTCCCGACCTTTTCGTCTTCATCCAATGCTGCGCCCGGCGTCTCTTCCACCGACATCCGCCCACCCTCGCGCATCGCTTCGGTATCCAAACCGATCGGCTGCGGAGCACGCTCACGGCGTTGAGCCATTGAAAGCGCTACGTTGCGCGTCATGCGGTACACCCATGGTCGGAAAGCCTCCGGCGTTTCCAGCCCCGGCAGATGCTTCACTACCCGCACGCATACTTCCTGAGCCGCGTCTTCAGCCAGATGCGAGTCGCTCAGCACCGAGAACGCAATCCCGCGAACCCAGGTACGATTGGTTTCAATCAGCCGGGTCATGGCAGCATCGTCGCCACCTTGCGCCTTGCGCACCTCGACCGCCATTAGCTTCGCTTCTTCTGTCTGTTGCGCGTCACGTTCCGTGACCGCCGGGACGATCCCGGATGCAGAAGCTTTGCTGATAGCCGGCTGCCGAACCGCTTGCCGTTGAACGCCGCTCCGGGCGACGTTTGGTTTCTTGTCCGTGTACGCAACGCCAAACCGCGTCTTCGTACCCGAACTCAACCCCTGCATTGAAAGAGACTGTATCATTTGGTTGCCCCCTACCGTTCAGTTTCAATTATTCCACACTTGACCAGTGTGTCAAACGGTCTGCAAGCATATTTTTTAGTTATATTAAGCACGTGTGGCGTCCCTTCACACG
>JANXLS010001308.1 GCA_025355035.1 Planctomycetota bacterium
GGCTTTTCGCGACGTATGCGCCGCCGAAGGCCAGGGGGTCTACGCCGAGGAATGTGCGCGTTACCTTTTGAATACCGGTATCATGGACGACAAGAAGGTCGAGCAATACAAACTGTGGCCAACAAATCTGGATCGGAAACAATTCGCCGACGCTATCGATTCCGGTTCGCTGGAGGAGATCAACAAACGTTATCCGATAGTTCGGAAGAAGCGCCAGAAGTTGCCCGACCCACGGCCCAAGATGATCGAATGCTATTTGTATTTTTATGAACGTCTCCAGGCGTTTATGAAGAGCGAAGAGCACGTTCAATCCGTTGAAACGCGGGTTTCGAATATGCACGAAGCCCTGCGCGGTGCCCTGCAAATCGTCACGGTCGAATTGGAAGGCGATGATGATCCACAAGTCATTTTCGAAACGTTGAATGCCCGTGGAGAACCGCTGCTTCCCTCTGACCTTCTGCGGAATTTCATTTTTCTGCGTGCACGGCAGAGGCAAGAATCACAGGAAGAACTTTATCAGCAGTTTTGGTTGCCATTCGATGATGAGTTCTGGCGAACTCCCGAAAAACAGGGCCGACTGCTCCGCCCTCGATCTGACATTTTTCTACAGCACTATCTCACGTCACAACGCCGACAGGAAGTCGTAATATCACGTCTCTACAATGCTTACAAAGAATGGATAAACACGGATAAGCCATTTCTGACAGTCAAGGCTGAACTGGAGCGTTTGAGCCTGTACCGGGATTATTTCAGGCAACTGTTGCAACCCGTTTCAAGCACGGCAGTAGGTCGCCTTGCAGGATTTCTTCGGACGTTCGATTTGAGCACTGTTTATCCGCTTGTGTTAGGGATTATGGGAGCCGCACCCGGCGAAGAAGAACTCGCGGGGATGTTTACAGATTTGGAATCCTATATTTTTCGACGTGCCGTATGCGAATTGACCACCAAGAACTACAACCGTTTCTTTTTGACGGTCCTCGGCAAGTTGTCTGATACCAAGTTTACCCGGCAGAATCTACGGTCTGCGCTGGTGGAACAAAAAGGCGAAAGCGTTGTGTGGCCTGACGACACTATGTTTAAGCACGCTTGGCTTAATAAATCAATCTACCAATTAATGGGGCCAGCCCGCGTTCAGTATGCGTTGCGTGAGGTTGAGCGGCGATTGCATCAGCCGCTGACGGAACGAATCGAAATTCTTTCCGCGTTGACAATCGAGCACGTTCTTCCAGATTCTTGGATTGATTACTGGCCGCTTCCAAACGGCAACCATGGTGCAAGCTATTGGGAACAGGTTGAAAAAACACGCAGCGATGAGGACGTTGAGGCATCGTTGAAGCGCGACCGCGCCAAACATACATTTGGCAACTTAACGCTGGTTACACAGCCGTTAAACAGCACCATTTCAAATTCTTCATTCGAGACCAAGAAACCGGAGATATTGAAGAACTCAGCACTTTCATTGAATCGATATTTTCAAAATCTGGATGTGTGGGATGAGGCAGGCATCACAGAGCGGGGCGAGAAATTGTTTGTCCATGCGTCTGAAAGCTGGCCGTACCCAGCGAACGTCGAAGGTTAGCAATAGGTCATCAAAATCGAGAAACCATGAGCCTAAACGAATCTGTCGTCGAAGATGCCGCCCTCGCCTGGTTCGTCGACTTGCTCCAACATTTCATCGTTTTTGAAGAGGATACCGACAGCGACCGCCTGCATAAGATCATCGCGGGCTACCATCAATTCCACGCCGTCAACGCGGCGGTCGATGAAACCGTCCGCGCCAGCGGCATGATTGACACCGGGATTGTGAGCGAAGATCCCGGCGCATATTGGAGCGGGCGGATGCACGGCGGCAAATCCGGCGACCGCCGCGCCGGTGTGGTGTGGCACACACAGGGATCAGGCAAGAGCTTTTCGATGCTCTTCTACGCCGCCCGCGTCGTGCGCCATCCGGCCATGCGCAACCCGACCCTGGTGGTGCTGACTGACCGAAACGATCTCG
>JANXLS010001317.1 GCA_025355035.1 Planctomycetota bacterium
GACCCCGGCAATACCGATCAACGGCCCCTCCAAAATGGAACAGGTGAAGCGCAATGGAAAGCACCGCAGTAGCGATCGTTCCCATCCAAATCGCGCGAGGCCACGACCCCAACGGCCTGGGTTCATTCAGCATCAGCGCCAAGGCGCACAGGAACATCGGGTATAGCATTCCGAGCATTTGAAACGCTGCTGCGTTGGCATTCACAATCCACATTCCAGAAATAACAAGCACCGAGCCTGACAGCAACGCCAAAGCGGCATGGCACTTTTTTTGAACGGCGAGGGCGAATGCGGTTCCGTGTAATGTCAGGGCCGCAGCCAGGAACAGGGGTTCCCATGCCGGGCTGATGTTGTACTGTGGCTGAGGAGGCTGTGAGTTTAGCTCAAAGAGTCGCGTCCAAACATAGTTCCACGGTACGCCCCAATCCGGATAGTTGTCTCTGTGATGCAGGGGCACTCCGAGCACCCCACTGGTGGCGATCACAAGGAAAGCAAGGAAACCCAGCGTCAAAAACTGATGCAACTGTTCTTTCTGCCACTGAAAATGCAGTCGCATCCACACAATGACAAATCCTATTCCTCCCATAAAAAGCAGGCAGGCGGCACTGAGCGAGGAATGCGTGATCGATGCGCCTATGGCCAGCAACCCAAGCGCCGGAAAACGGAATCGCCCCAGCGGATTCGACTGAGCGATGCACAGCCCAATTACAAGAAGCCCAGCCGGATAACAAATTAATTTGCCCAGGTAACCGGTGCGGCTGAAATCAAACCACATCGAGGTCAGCAGTCCGATCACGGTGACGATCAGCGACGTGGGAACGGCGCAAAAAACCCCAGCGAGACCCAACACTCCCGCGGCGAATGCCACAGCGCAAACAAAGTCATAGGTGAACGCACCGGAACGCCCGCGGAAGATGGACGC
Source organism: Planctomycetota bacterium (assembly GCA_025355035.1). Classification (GTDB taxonomy): domain Bacteria; phylum Planctomycetota; class SZUA-567; order H5-PLA8; family H5-PLA8; genus JANXLS01. The sequence continues at coordinate 923 of JANXLS010001317.1, forward strand.
CGCGCTCATCAAATCAAACGATCCAAATCGACGGTCAATTTCGAACTCCATCGACGGCCAACTTGTATAGGGGTTGTTAATGTCCAATTCCGGCATCTCAGTGCAGGGATGCTCGCGCAACCAATCCGCCATTTGCGAATAGCCCAATTGGTCCGTTCCATCCATCAAGAGAATCGCGGGGCCACCCGAATGGATAATCGCCGCATGGGTTATACGCGTGATCACGAATGAAAGCGCTAGAGCGACGACAAGCCCGAATGCGACCAACCGATGTTGCGTCTGCACAAATCGAATGACACGCTTCGAGCAGAAGACGATGGTTGCAAGACTTAAACACGCGACACTCAGCATCAACGCGCGAGCGATTGTGAGGCGAAAATTGTAGGCAAGGCTTAAGCTAACGGCCAGAGCCAACAATCCGGCTTGAGGCGCGGCCAGCCAAAAATAAGGATGTTTTGCGCGAAATGGCAAAAGCAGCCAACCGCCGCACATTCCTAATACGAATAAAGTTAGAACAACCACACCGAATTCGTGAATCAACGGAATTGAAATAGACACG
>JANXLS010000031.1 GCA_025355035.1 Planctomycetota bacterium
CACGCGATAGCCCGACGCCTCCCGGCCGAAGTGCTCTGCGACGCCGTCTTCAAAGTCACGGGCGCAACCGAGATGTTCCCGGGCGTGAAAGCCGGAACGCGTGCGGCTCAACTCCCTGACGCGGGTGTGGATTTGCCAAGCGGCCTTCTCGCCACCTTGGGGCGGCCCCCGCGCGAAAGCTCCTGCGAATGTGAACGCAGCAACGACATCCGCCTCGGCTCGGTGATGTCGCTGCTCAGCGGCCCGACAGTCAGCGATGCCATCGACGACTCCAAGAATGAAATCGCAAAACTCGTCGCCAATCAACCCGATGACCAAAAACTCGTCAACGAGATTTACATGCGCGTCCTTAATCGAGCCGCGACTTCCGACGAAATTGCGCGCGCATTGAAGATGAACGGAACCATCGACGGTGAAACGAAGAAACTCGCCGCTGACCTCGACACGTTGGAAGCGAAGTACAAGCCGATCATCGTCGAACAGGAAAGGCAACGTCTCGCCAACATCGAGAAAGCCAAATCCGATCTCGCTGCGTACGAAAAAGCCATCGCTCCGAAACTCGTCGAAGACGAAAAGAAACGGGTCGAACGCGTCGCTGCCGATGAGAAGGCGCTAGTTGCGATCGAAACAACATTGCCAGAACGCAGAGCGAAATGGGAGAAAGACATTGCGACGGGAAAGCAGGTCACCGAATGGCTGACGATCGAACCGAAGGAAATCAAAACAAAAGGCGGGTCCAAGGCGGAAAAGCGCGCCGATCATTCGATCCTCGTCTCCGGCCCGAATCCGGAGGATTCCGAATACACGATCACAGCCGAACTTCCAGCGGGCGGCTACACCGGCCTCAAGCTCGAAGTGCTGACCGACGCATCGCTACCCAAACTCGGTCCGGGCCGCGCGAAGAATGGCAATTTTGTACTCAACGAATTCAAAGTGGAATGGGCGAAGAAGGGCGAGAAAAAGATGATGATCGAGAAGTTCAAAGACGCCAAATTCGATTTTTCGCAGAACACATTCAACCCGAAAGATACGTTGAACGGCAAGGCGGAAAAGAACAAAGGATGGGCGCTCGCGGGCGGCGGAGAAGGCAAACCCCATCAACTCGCCATCGCCTCGGAAAAAGCGTTCGGCGACGCAACCGGAACTGCTTTGCAAGTTACGCTGATCCAAAAATTCGGACAGGAACACAGCATCGGTTGCTTCCGGCTTGCTGCGACGAAATCCGACAAACCGCTCGAATTCGGTCTCCCGTCGCAGATTGCATTGATTCTTAAAATGGAGAACGAAAAGCGAACAAAGGAACAAAGCGACGCGTTATCGGAGTATTATAAAACGGTCGATGTCGATTGGGTCAAACTGACGGCATCGTTGATGAACAACAAAAAGCCGTTGCCGACGGATCCGAAATTGATCGAGCTCCGAACGAATGTAACGAAGGCGGACGAACCGATCCAGATCGAACCCAAACTCCTGCAGCTCCGCGCCGATGCGGCGATGGGCGTAAAACAATTGACCGACAAACGCCTGACGGGCGCGCAAGATCTCGTCTGGGCGTTGATCAACAATCCAGCGTTTTTGTTCAATCACTAAGTAAGGGGTGCACACATGCTCAGAATACCCGGACAAACAGGCAAGGATCTTTGCGACAAACATCTCGCGCCCAGCCGCCGCGACATTCTCCGCATCGGCGGATCAGGCATGCTCGCGTTGACGCTCGGTTCGATGTTCGAACTCAAAGCGCGCGCCGACGAAAAGACAACCCTCTCGCGTGGACCGGGGTGGGGGAAGGCCAAGAGCGTCATCCTCGTCTACTTGCAAGGCGGCCCCAGCCATCTCGATTTATGGGATCCGAAGGAGAACGTCCCGGAGAAAATCCGCAGCGCCTTCGGCAACATCCAAACAAAGATTCCCGGCGTTAACTTCACCGAGATCCTTCCGAAGCTGGCCAAAGTCAACGACAAGATGACGATGATCCGCTCGATGAGCTACACGCCCAACGGCCTCTTCAATCACACCGCCGCGATCTATCAGATGATGACCGGCTACACGACCGACAAGGTCAGCCCGTCCGGCCAGCTTGAACCGCCGAATGCCAAGGACTATCCAAACTTTGGCTCACAGTTGATCCGTCTGCAGCCGCAGACCGAACCGATGCTCCCCTTCGTCACGCTGCCGCGCCCGCTGCAAGAAAGCAACGTCGTCGGCAAGGGCGGCACCGCCGGCTTTCTCGGAAAGGCGTACGATCCGTACACGCTTTATCCCGAAGGCGATGATATGGACATGCAGAAGATGAACAAGATCAAGATCGACGATCTGAAGCTGCGCCCGGACGTCTTCGCCGTTCGACTCCAGCGCCGAGCGCGGCTGCGGCAGGAAATCGAAGCGGCGATGCCCGATATTGATAAGGCCGTCGAGCAATATCATCTCAGCGAATACTACAAACGTGCGCTGAATCTTGTCGTCTCCGGCCGCGCGCGCGAAGCGTTTGCGCTCGAACGCGAAACGCCGCAGATGCGCGAACGCTACGGTTTGAACACGTTCGGACAGAGCTGCCTGCTGGCGCGCCGCTTGGTCGAAGCCGGGACGAAGGTCGTTGAACTCGTCTGGCCGAAGGTCGCGAACTCCGACAATCATTCATGGGATCATCATGTCGGCCTCACGCAGCGCATGAAGAATCAGTCCGGCCCAATGCTCGACACCGGCCTCGCTGCGTTGATCGACGACATGGACGAAAAAGGCTTGCTCGCGGAAACGCTCGTGATCGCCGTCGGCGAATTCGGTCGCAGCCCCGAACGCGGCGTCAGCACCTCTGGAAATGGGAACAGCGCCGACGGTCGCGATCATTGGCCCTACTGTTACACCGCCTGCATCGCGGGCGCGGGCATCAAGCGCGGCTACGTTCACGGCAAGTCGGACAAGACGGCGTCAAGCCCTCTCGAAGATCCGGTCCATCCGACCGAGTTGCTCGCGACGATTTATCACGCGTTCGGTATCGATCCCGAAACGATTGTGTACAATCACTTGAATCAGCCGCGCGAACTGGTGAAGGCCAAAGCAGTCACGACGTTGTTCGCGTAACGAGTGCGATTTGGAAACGTGGGCGTCGGAATGGATGCGATAGAATCAACAACAGTCACGCAGCAAACCAAGATTCTGGTCTCGTTGTTTCACACGCCCACGGAAGCCAGCCGCAAGATTTTCTACAGCGTCTTCCGGGCCGGCCATCTCGTCGCCGGTCTGGATTACAAGCAAGTCCATCCGAATTATCCCGGCCACAAATTACTGTTGTGTTTGAAAGGCAACGGATTCATCCAGGTCAACGGCCGTTCGTTCCCCGTCGCGCCGGGACAAGTCGGCTGGATTTTCAATCATCACGCCAACACGCACTGGCCCGAAAAGGGTTCACCGTGGGAGATGTATTGGATTCGTATGGACGGACCGTACACCGGCGAAATTTACAACACGCTGACGACGTCAGGATCTCCGGTCATCGGCGGTGTCGACACGAAAGCCGCCGCTGCGATTTTCCGCCGGATCTTCAAGATCATGAAGAATCGCTCTGCAGCGATGGAAGCCGCGCTTCACGCCGAAGTCGCTTCGCTGATCGGCCAGCTCTTTCTGGCGCGTCATTCCGCAAACCCGCTTCCCGGGGAAACCGAAACGTATCCAAAATCGCTGCACAAAGCGATTGAAACAATGCGCCAATATTACGACAAGCCGCTGCGCATCAATGAACTCGCGAAGATGTCGAACATGAGCGTTTCGCGCTTCTTCCGCTGCTTCAAAGCCGCGACCGGTACAAGCCCGATCGATTGGCTGAAACGGGAGCGCATCAATCAAGCCAAGCGCCTGCTGTTGGAAACGGACGATGCCATCGCCGAAATCGCAGATCAAACGGGCTACTACGACCAATTCTATTTCAGTCGTGATTTCAAAAAAATGACCCAACTTTCGCCCAGCGCTTACCGCAAACGCGAGCGTACTCCGGCTATGTCGATTAAATAAACAACGAACGGCTTTTTTACCGCGAATTTCCTGGATTTACGCGGAAACGGCAAAGCATTAAAAAAAGATTTGGTAAAACGATGAAATCAAATAAAACCTGCTAAACTTATCCTCACAAATCCGCGAAATTCGATGTTAAAAATGTCTTCGCTGTTTTCCGCTTTTGGCCTAGCACGGTGTACACTTCAGAATCATGATAAAATTGCTTTGCTCCCTCCTCTTAGTTGTCGCCGCTTGTTCGTTCGTTGCCTGTTCCGCGGACCAGGCGCCCTTCGAACTCAAGCCCAATGATCGCGTTGTTTTCGTTGGCGATGGACTTGTCGAGCGCGACATCGCCTATAATTATTTAGAGTCGATGCTGACAGTCCGTTCTCATGGAAAAGGAGTCACGTTTCGTAACGCGGGATGGAGTGGCGATACCGTCTGGGGCGAATCGCGCGCTGTCTTCGGTCAGCAGAAAGACGGCTACAATTCGTTGATCAAAATCATCAACGAAACGCGGCCGACGGTCATCTTCCTCTTTTATGGAATGAACGAATCCTTTGCGGGACCCGCTGGTCTTGCGCATTTCGAAGAAGGTTACAACGCGCTGCTGGACAACGTGCTGAATCCTGCGAAGGATGCCGAGCATGTTGGCGCTCCGCCCGCGCAATCGACCAATCGCAAGGATCCCAAAGATACTGCGAAAGCGCCGCCCGTTCTTCCTCGCGAAGTTCCGCGCATCGTGATGGTCTCGCCGATCGCGTTTCAAACGGACGAAACCACGACATTGGCGCACAATTTAAAACAGAATGATAACCTGAAACTCTATACCGAAGCAATTCAGAAGATCGCTGAAAAACGCGGCGCGAAATTCCTCGACATGTTCACCCTCTTTGGCGCAGGCAAGCCCATCCATAAAGCCGCTAAACTGACGACCGATGGCGTGCATCTCAACTCTGCGGGGTACCTTTTTTACGCAGCTGGAATCGAAAAAGCTCTAGGATTGGGCTCCGCTGCTTGGAAGTTCGTTGTCGACAGTGGCGACTACAATGCAATCCCGCGCACTACACCCCCGGCTGATTCCGTGGCGCTCGAAAAAGTGCGCGATCTGATCGAAGCGAAAAACGTTCAGTTCTTCAACAAATGGCGGCCGCAGAACGATACGTATCTCTTCCTGTTCCGCAAACACGAACAAGGGCGAAACGCCAAGGAAATCCCGGAGTTCGATCCGTTTATCGCGGCGAAAGAAACCGAAATCGCCAAGGCTGCGGATGACGCGGCGAAAAGTTTGGGGCTTTAACGGCGAACGGCTTTTTTGCCGCGAATTGCGCCGATTTGCGGGGATAGACGCGGGAACGGCAAGATCAATAAAAAGCAATTAAACGGAATCAAGTTTACACAAAACAACTTTTAAAATCGTTCGCGACGATCCGCGTAAATCCGCGCAGCTCGCGGTAAAAAAATGTATTCGCCGTAAAAAAAAGGCTTACGAAAAATGAAAATGCTTCGGCTGCTGCTCGCTTCTTTTCTCCTCCCCCTCTTCGTTGTGTCCGCGGTTCACGCCGCTGAGGCACCGCTTGATCCCGAGGAGGAACGCAAAGGCTTTGAACTGCCCGAAGGCTTCGAGATTAATCTCTTCGCCTCCGATCCTCTTATGGCGAAGCCCATCGGCATGAACTTCGACACCAAGGGGCGGCTGTGGGTCGCGTCGTCGGAGACGTATCCGCAGGTCAAGCCCGGCGAGGTTCCGAATGACAAAATTTTGATTCTCGAAGACACCACCGGCACAGGCAAGGCCGACAAAGTGACTGTCTTCGCCGATCACCTCCTGATTCCGACAACGGTGCTACCTGGCGATGGGGGAGCGTACGTTGCGAACAGCACGCAGTTGATCCATTTCAAGGACACAAGCGGAAGCGGCAAAGCCGACCTCAAGCGCGTCATCCTCGATGGTTTCGGCACAGAAGACACGCACCACATCCTTCACACATTTCGCTGGGGCATGGACGGGCGCTTGTTCATGGACCAATCGATTTACATTCACAGCAACATCGAGACGCCTTTTGGCGTCAAGCGTTTGAACGCCGGTGGAACATGGCGCTTCAAGCCGGACACGATGCAACTTGAAATTTTTACGCAGGGTCTCTGGAATCAATGGGGGCATTGCTTCACGAAATGGGGCGAATCCTTAGGCACGGATGGTGCGGGCGGCGAAGGAGTGAATTTTCTTTTTTTCGGAGCGTCTTTCGCCCAGGCAAAAGATGGCAATCAAAATTTTATTGGCAGGACGCTTCACGGAATGACTCCGAGCAGTCCGAAGTACGCCAGTGCTGAAATCATCAGCGGCCGCCATTTTCCGGACGATTGGCAGGGCGACGTGATCACGAACGACTTCCGCGCCAGTCGCATCGTTCGCTTCAAGTTGACAGAAGAAGGCTCCGGCTTCACCGCGAAACTGCAGCCCGACGTGATTCATTTAAAGAACGTGAAGGGCAGCGGCAACAGCCCTGAGCGCTCGTTCCGCCCCATCGACGTCAAGATGGGCCCCGATGGCGCGCTTTACATCGCCGACTGGTTCAACCCGATCATTCAGCACGGCGAAGTCGATTTCCGGGACCCGCGCCGCGACCATACACACGGCCGCATCTGGCGCGTGACCGTGAAGGGCCGCCCTTTGGTCGAACGCCCGGTCCTCGCGACCGCTACCGTCCCGGCGTTGCTCGAACAATTCAAAGCACCGGAAGACTACACGCGCACACAAGCGCGCCGTGTTCTCATCGAAAAAGGTGCCGCTGAAGTTCTCCCGGCACTCGCCACGTGGGTCAAGGGGCTCGACGCGAAGGATGCAAAATTCGAACACAATCGCCTCGAAGGCCTGTGGCTGTATCAGGCGTACGACTCCGTCGAATCCGCACTGCTCCACGCGACGCTCGCCTCGACGGAGCCGCATGTTCGCGCCGCGTCATTCCGCGTTCTGCGTGACTGGCACGCTCAAATTCCCGGCGCGTTCGACTTGCTCGCAAAGGGTGTCTCAGATGAAAGCCCGCGCGTTCGACTCGAAGCTATCACGGCGCTTGAAAACATTCCGGATCAACGCTCGCTCGAAATCGCTCTGCGCGCGCTCGACAAGCCGCTCGATGCGAACCTCGATTTCGCGCTTTATCATGCCGTGAATGGATTGAAAGATCACTGGCTGCCCGGCGTC
>JANXLS010000213.1 GCA_025355035.1 Planctomycetota bacterium
CTTTTTTTTTAACGCGGCCTGTGCATCGGCAACACTTTTCTCGATGCGCGTGACTTCGGTTGGTTCGCACTCGACGGTATGGGGGCCGAAGCGGCAGAAAGTGGTCGTGATAAATCCAACCTTGCCCGGCGAACTTCCATCGACCGTCGCACGAATCGTTGTCGCACCGGCGTACGGTCCAGCGGTACCGACGATTTCGTTTCCACGAACCGCGAGGGTCAACGAAAGCGATTGGCCGATGCAGAATTCAAGTGGCGCGAACGCCAGCAGCTCAAATCCGTCGCGCGTTCGGCGCAACAATTTAACGCGGTCATCGCGATCGAGCACCAATGCGATGTAGTCGGTTGAGCTTCTATACCGCGCGACGATGCCGCAAAACACACCGTTGGGATTGGATGTTTCAAATGAGACGGGAGTGAGCACCGCGCGAAATTGATAATCGCGCCAGGCGTTGTCACCGAGCAATCGCGTGTGAGGTTCGAACGAATGCGAAGACGGGGAACTGCATTCGATGTATTTTCCCATGCCGCGAGCGATGACGCGAAAACCGTCCAACGCATCCGAGCCCACCGGCAACTGCGTCAAGTCGTCGTGAAACAGCACATGCGTGAAAACGGATTCGTCTTTCAAAGCGGTAGCTCGCAAAAAGGCAAAGGGTTTAGGACGCCCGCATTTTCAATGCTCGACGCGCTAAACCCTGTGCAATGTGTGAATCGTCCACGAAACGAACGAAAAAGACGTTACTTCTTCGCCGTCTTCTTTTCATTCTTTTCAGCGCGGATCTTCGCGACGAGGCTCTGTTTCGGCGCCTTCGTCACAAGACCTTTTTTCAGCGCCTTGGTGCTGACGTAGATGCTGTGAACGTGGCCGTTGGGTTCCATGACCTTGACTTTTTGCAGGTTCACCTTGAACCAGCGCTTTGTCTTGCCGGTAACCTTGCGGCCGATGCCGCCCTTCCATTTTGCGACACCGCGCCAGACGTACGACTTGCCTCGGGACGGCTTCTTGCCTGTAAGAGCACAACGACTTGCCATGACGAAATTCCCTTCTCCGGCGGCACCGCGCCTTTTCAGTGCGCGCCGCAATCCAAAATCATCCCCCCCGTTTAATTTTCGGGGAGAAAGTATTTATCACGGCTTGCGCCACATTTCAACTCATTTTTAAAAAAGGTTCTCAAATCGCATACTTTGTAACGAATTGACTCTTTGATAGAGACGCAGAAGCGCGATTCCTTTTTGAGAGTCGATTTTAGCGCCATTCGCATCATTTGAAGGCACCTGTGTCAAACGTCGAAAATTGATCCGTTGTATCTTAAAGGAGGAGGCATCGAACGGGAAGGTATTAACGACGTTAACATCGAATAACGCGAATAAATGCGAAAAAAGGCGAAGAGGTTACAGAAATTTTAAAGGAGGTCGGCGGAGTGGGCGTGACTGGATGGGTATTTTTAGTATGGAATGAATGTTTTGAAATATATCGATATTATGCGCACATATGTGCATGTTTTGGAACGGAAAAAGATGTTCGAAATGAGCGGCTTGGGATGCGGAAAGAGCGCACATGTGCAACTTGTGGAACGGGAATGGCAACGGGCTTAGTAAAGGGGGGGGTGAGATGGAGGAAGGGCGAACCTGCCAAATTGTGCACATCGGTGCAACTTATGGAATGAATATGGAATTGAGAAGAGGAGCGCTGGAAATGCACATATGTGCAACTTAGGGAATGGGACTGGCAACGAGATCAACGCGGAATGGAAGCCATAATAAGGAGCGGTTGCGTTTTGGAAGAAACAATTTGGTTGTCTTTGAAATTCCTTCGCGCCTTAAGTATGGACTTGACGGTTTAGCCGCGTATAATTTGTTTTATCACGAGGCGGGGAAAGTTATGAAACACAATTCTTTAGCGTGCACACTACTCGCGTTGTCGGCAACGACCGGGTGTTTTTCGCAGGATTTCAACGACACCAAGCCGCCGATCCGGCAAAGCGAAGATCCGTCGTATGAAACGTCGCGAGAAGCCAATCGTAACGCCAACCGCACACCGAAAGCGACGAAACAGCCCAAGGATGCGGCATCTGCGGAGATTGTATCCGACCCGACTCCGCCACCTTCTTCAAGCCAAACGCCGCGGGTCCAAAACGCGACACTGGCTCCGATCACCATCACTGAATTTCCGCCCGGGCCGCGCGTGAAATATATACTCGACGGCAAACCTGTGTATGACGGCGAACCGCCCGTAACAGAACCGATTCGTCGCGAAGCACCCGTTACGTCCACGTCGAGCGAACCCGTCGCGCCACGTGATTCCTACGATCCGCGCGAAACCTATCGTCCGTCTGAGCGCCGAGAAGAAGCTCCGGTTGCTGAACCGACAAACAGTCCGGCGGCCGCCCCGCGCCCGATTCAAACGCAGACCGCCCGAGTTGCGGGTCGTGGAACCGGTGGTGCGTGGTCTCAACCTGCTCCCACGCCGCAAACCAACGCCGTCGCCGCAGACGTTACGTTTAGCGGCACCAGCGATTCCTCGGTGCGAACATCGCCGTCAGATCCAACTGTTCTCTACAAACGAACGCCGTTCGCCGATGCAGACGACTTAACTGCGGACAAGCCGGGAATTCCTGCCGCTCAAAATCCGAATTTGCTTGAAGAAATGAACGCCCCTGGAACCGTTAATTCGCGCGCGAAAAAGTGCTACGCTCTGTTGGCCGAATTAAAGAACGACGTCGAAACGATTAGCCGCTGCCTCGATAATCGCGGCAAGGAAAACGCGCGATTGGTTCACACCAGCGACGAGCTGTGCAAGTGCATCTCCGACATGGCCGCAATTTGGCCCACCAACGCGGATTTTCGCGAACGATCGTCTGACATGAAGCGCGACGCGTTGCTCTTGAACGAAGAACTCAGCCAACAGCCATGGAGATGGGCGCAGGTCCGCTGGAGTTACGATGCCGTCTTGAAACACATCGTCGGTTACCGCGAATATTGCCGCGACATGGCCAATCAGGAACCCAAGCCGATTGCGGTTGTCGATAAGAAAACCGGCCAAGTCAAATACGTCGATGCACCGGACCCGTTGATGACGGAAGACGCCAGACGTACCGCGCGATTGCAATCGGACCGCGACGAAATTACGAAGCGCAACAAAATCAAAGAAGCCATCCAGAGCTCGAAGAAAGACAAAGTCAAGACTGACTTGGATGGCAATTGAGCTAAGAACCTACGCTTTTTCCGGGACTCTCGCCCGGAAAAAGTGGCCCTTCGGGCAGCCGCCTGATCGATCGTACGCGCGCGCCGTTGAGCGTGCCTGTCTTGAAAACGATCTTCGGAATCAAGCAACGTTCCCGGCGCAAAGGCGAAGGCTGTTCGCGCTGCGAACGCGCGGTCGAGACACCTGAGTATGACATGACGGT
>JANXLS010000037.1 GCA_025355035.1 Planctomycetota bacterium
GCCGAATGCGACGTGTGCACTGACAAGGACATCGAGATGGGCATCGACGAGCGGAACGGCTTGAGCGTCGGCGGTCATCGCGTTGGCGGGAGTGTAGGCGCAGCAGGGTTTTCGATTGTTGTCGTTGAGCGGGCAATTCGAGGAATGCGTAGTGGGCTGGGACGCGTCCATTTCGTGGCAACACGACTGTTTTTCGGATTGTGTTGGAGGCGAATCGCAACAGCAAATGCCGGCCAATTTCAAAATGCAGTGGTCCGCGGGGATTGCTCCCTGCAGAACGGCAAGCGCCAGAAGGCACATTGAAATGAAGCGGCTCATACAGATCTCTTTATCGACACATTCACGGTATTGCAACAACAAAACCGATTGGAGGGCGATGACTTCGGCTTTGCCTGATTGGACGAGAGCAATGGGTGTGCCTTCATTTGAATTGGCAACTTCTCCATTAAAAACGCAACGTGTCGTATTCAGAAGCAGGAATTTCATCGCAAACAAAGGAACGGAAACATGTCGAAATGGATGCGGAGCTGGATCGTGCTGGCACTGGTGTTAATCGGATGGGCGCGCGGGTCGGAGTGTGCGTTTATCAAAAATCTCGAAGCGGGGCAGAAGCAGACGCTGGTGGTTTATGGCACGAGTTTGACGGCGGGCGGAGCGTGGGTGAAGCTGTTGCAGGACCGATTCAACGAAAAATATCCGAAGCTGCTGACGATCGTCAACGCGGCTCAATCAGGGCAGCATTCGACGTGGGGCGCTCAGAATGTCGGGGCGCGCGTCGTCGCGAAAAAGCCGGATGCGGTGCTGATTGAGTTCGGGATGAATGACGCGGTGACGCGGTTCAGCATTTCGAAAGAAACGTGCCGTGCGAACGTGACGACGATTCTCGATGCGATTCAAAAAGGCAATCCGCAGTGCGACTTGATTGTGATGACGATGAACTGCGTGGCGGGTGAAAATGGAGCGAAGCGTCCGCTGCTGCCCGAGTATTATCAGGTCTATCGCGACATCGCGACGGAGCGCAAACTGCTTTTGATCGATCATTACGTGAATTGGAAAGCGATTCAGGACAAGGACGCGAAGGCCTTCGACAGGCTCGTACCGGATGGCGTTCATCCGACTGCAGCGGGTGCGAAGGATGTCATTTTGCCGGAGTTCGAGAAGGTAATTTTCGGGAAAAAGTGAGTGGAATGCCGGGAAAAGGTATTGATGCGGCGTGTTGGAAATTTCAGGGGAAATTCAATTTGTGAGCGTGCCTTTGCTTGCGCGCGGGGA
>JANXLS010000067.1 GCA_025355035.1 Planctomycetota bacterium
CGCGCCAAGTCGATCAGCGCAGGATCCATTTCTCCCTGCACGCTCGCGACCTTGTTGGCGATTTGCATCAGGCGCGGAAGTTCGACTTTCAAATATGCGTGGTGGGTCGTCTCAATATGGTTGCAGAGTTCGCTCAGTCCCGACGTGTCCCATTTTTTCTCGCCATGGCTAAAGGAAGAAAGCAGCGGATTGAGATCGAGCATGCGGAGCACGGTTTGCGCATCCAGATGCTTGGCGGCACACGCCTCGGCAAATGGAACTTTTCCGCCGCAGCAGTAGTCGATGCCAAGCTTTTCAAAGAGCCGCGCAAAATCGGGATGCTCCGCCACCATTTGGCCGATTGTTTGATTAAGAGCTGTTGTGTTCATGAGAGAGATTCCTAATGCGGTTGGAATTCACGTGCAAGAATCCATGTCGCAAATGAGCCGCCAAAACGCACGACCGCAAACCTGGAGATTCAAATGGTTGAAATGACTGCACACGAAATTGATTCAATGCTGGAAGAGTCCCGCATCGGGCGGCTTGCCATGGCGGATGAATCCGGCCGTCCATACGTCATTCCAATGCCTTTTTTCTGGGCCGATGGAAAGCTTTATCTGCGCCTGGCCATGACCGGCCGCAAAGGCGAAATCCTCAGCTTAAACCGCCGAGTGTGTTTTGAGATTGACGAATACAGCGATGACTTTGCACACTACGCGTCGGTCTTGGTTGAAGGTGAACTGCAGCCCGTCGCGACCATCATGGAGAAAGAGAAAGTGAAGTCTTTGAACGAAGCGAAATACGTGCGCCTGCGCAACGGAAACCGTCCCGGCCATGGCCGGCAGACGCGGATTGAAGACTTGCCATTGCAGCGCGTTGAAGTGTTCAAAATTTCGGGAAGAAAGCGCGCGTGACGCGAGCAACTTCTCCGATTTGCGAATATTAGTTTCGTTTTTGAGAAGAGACGCCACCTTGCTTTCGTGGACTCTGTCCAGCGGCAATTTTGCGCGTTCTTAGGAGACATTAAGGTCAATGAAACGATAAACGGCGCGGTATTTCTGACAAAACGAGCGGGCAAAACGACAGTACTGACTCGTCTTGACTGATTACTAAGGCAAATTGAAACCAGGCAAACTTTTCGACGTGAGCGTGCAGGTTGCTGTTGAGATAGAATCAGTGGATTCCCCATGCCGCACGTGTTTGCTGCACAATGAGATGTTGGAACCTCGGAGCCATCTTTCTTGAATTCAGCCCAGTCATTTCCTCATCAAAGCGTAGCATCTTCAGGCTGTCTGACTGGCGGGCGTGCAAAGTCCTTTGCGGGGTGGCTGTCTATTGTTGCGATCATAGCTTTGGGGGTGACGGTGCGGGCGTGGCTGCATTTCACCACGCGTTATGTGCCGGGTATCAACGGCGGATACTATCTTGTGCAGGCACGCTCGCTCATCGAGCATGGGGTACTTCGATTCCCGGACATGCCGCTGACGTTTTATCTTCACGCGGCATTGGCTTCATTGCTGGCCTGGGTGGGAGGCATGGCGCAGGCAGATGCCATCGTTTGGGCCGTGAAG
>JANXLS010000069.1 GCA_025355035.1 Planctomycetota bacterium
GTGTTGACCGTCGTCGAAGAGTTCGACTGTCGCACGCTCTGTTTTGAATTCGTCTTTCTTGATCGCAACGACGTATTCAAAACGCGCTTCGATTTTCGCATTCGAAACCGGTTCGCCGCCATCGAATAAGGAGACCGCCAGATGCGGATCGTTGGCATCGAATTCAACCGGCGACGCGGGGAGCGGGCTGGCTTTAAAAAAGAGCGGGTAAAGAGACGTTCGCGCGGATGCAGCGACTTGTACTTTTCCTTCAGCGCCCGCCTTCGCAATCCATTGCGCGGACCAGACTCCGTGAGTCGGTTTCTCGATAAAGTTCTGCGGGTTTGCCGCTTCGCCGCTCGACCAATTCGTCCCGCCCGGAATCGCCAATTTCAACACGCCGGGTTTTGCTGAAACGGTGGCGAACGAGAGCGCTGTACACGTTGGGTCCACCGGGACCCCAACGCTGTTTTTCGCGTCGCCAAGTTCGCCGCTCGTGATCGTCCGCAGACGTGTAATTCGTCCGACGATCGCGGCGTACGCGGCAGAGATGTCGTTGTCTTTTTCAGCGTCGGCGTAACTGCCGCCCGTTTCTTCCGCGATTCGTTTCAGCAGCTTTCGATCGGCTTCGACGCCCAGCGTCATGGTGTGGATCGCGACGCCGGCCTTCTGCGCTTCGAGATGCGCATTGAGGTACTCGCCGGGTTCCTGGATGCCGTCCGTAAATAGAACAATTGCCGCTCCGTTGCGCCGATCGGGTTCGATCAGATTCAACGCATGACGCACACCCCCATCGATGTCCGTCATCCCCGCTTCATTGATCGCGCCGACCGCCTTTTCAAAATCGCCGCTGACCGGCGTGAGATCGATCAGCGTCTTCGATTTGCTGTCGAACTGAACGATGCCGATACGACCGATTGCGGCGGAACTGCGCGCTGTCTTGATGAAGTCGCGTACAGCGGTGACGCGTTGACGCTTCGGATCGCTCTGCTCCATCGACCACGATCCATCCATCAACATCACCACATCGATCGGCTTCGATCCGAATGAAATCCGTCCGGGAAATTTCAACTTGCCGGATATGATCGAGGTGTCTGCTTTAGCGAATGACCATCGAACGAGTAAATCAAGTGCGACGTTTTCTTTCGGCGCTTTCAAGCCGCGCGCTTGGACAATCCATTCGCACGAACGCGCCGAGCGCAGCACCAGAACGCGCCCGGATTGCAATGCGTCGGCGGCGGGTTCATGTGCTCCGCTTTCGGTCAGCCAGGCTCCAACCGACGGCAGCGCGTCGTCCGGTGCGTTTGCAATTAGGGATGGCGGCAGACGCAACGAAAATTCCAGCGTATCGCCGTCTTGAAACGATAACGCTCGATTGGCTGACCATTCAATGGCGGCTCCGCCTGAACGCGATTCAGGGGTTTCGGCGGCCGCGGCGTGCGCAAGCAGACACGCTGCCAACGCGCAGAAAACTCGGATCGAATTGAATCGCAAGACGCGTCGCATATCGACCACTCGACGGGGGAAAGAATTCGGCACAAACCGATTGCAATAGGATACACTTCACGCGCTAAAACGTCACCGAACATAAAGTGAGAAGTTGACTCTCCACACGCAATCATTATTCTCGAACCGTCACTTCAACTTTGCTCGATGCGGAAACTGATTTCACCGCACGCGTGCGTAGAGATGTGAAGTCCTGTTCGGACCTTCGCGTCCACTTGCGGTGAATCCGTTTTTTATTCGCGGGAGGAATTTTCGATGCCGTTTCGCTGGAACCCGCGAGAACACGTTTCACTCCTTTATTACATCGGCAAATGGCTGTTGATGCTGATCCCTGTTTCCGCAGCGATAGGATCGGTGGTTGCCTTTTTCCTGTGGTCGCTGGATCTCGTTATAAAGTTTCGCTGGGACCATCCATGGATGCTCTATTTACTTCCGCTCGCCGGGGTGTGCATCGCGGCGTTGTATCATTGGTGGGGCAAGTCGGCTGAAGGCGGGAACAATCTCATCATCGAACAGATTCACAAACCCGGCGGTGGCGTTCCAAAACGGATGGCGCCGCTGGTGCTCTTTGCAACGTTGGCGACTCACGCATTCGGCGGTTCGGCCGGGCGCGAAGGAACTGCCGTTCAAATGGGCGGAAGCATCGCCGGAGGGTTCTGCCGACTCTTTCGCGTGGATGCGCACGATAGCCGAATGCTGTTGATGGCGGGAATCGCGGCGGGGTTCGGAGCGGTCTTTGGCACACCATTTACGGGCGCTATCTTCGCAATGGAAGTGCTATCGCTCGGAAGGCTGAATTACGAAGCGCTGATTCCGTGTCTGATCGCGAGCATTCTCGGCGATTGGACGTGCACGCTTTGGGGCATTCATCACACACAGTACGCGATCGCGCATTCAGTCGATGCAAATCTCAACGCGGCGTTGATGGGCAAAGTCATCGTGGCGTCGGTCGCATTTGGTTTGGCCGGAATGCTTTTTTCCGAAGTCGCGCACGGATTAAACGCGCTCTTCAAAAAAATTCCATCTCCCCTCCTCCGCCCCGTGTTGGGAGCGGCAATCGTGATCGCGCTCACGCTCGTGTTGGGAACAGAAGATTACTTGAGTCTCGGTGTCACCTCGCCGAATCCGGACGGCGTCTCGATTGTCTCATCGTTCAAACCCGGCGGCGCTCATGCAATGAGCTGGTTCTGGAAACTGCTGTTCACGTGCGTAACGATCAGCAGCGGATTCAAAGGCGGCGAAGTAACACCGCTCTTTTTTGTCGGCGCAGCATTGGGACATTCGATGGCCCGATTGCTCGGCGCGCCGATCGATCTGTTCGCCGGACTCGGTTTCGTCGCCGTCTTCGCCGGAGCCGCCAACACACCCCTGGCCTGCGCGATCATGGGCATCGAATTGTTCGGAAGCGAATACGCGATCTATTTCGGCGTCGCGTGTTTCGTCGCGTACTTTTTCAGCGGCCATTCCGGAATTTATCTGTCACAGACTATCGGGATGGCGAAAACGAACACAATGCAATCCGATATCTCGTTGCGCTCCGCCCGAGAATCAAGTCCGAGCGCGTTGGATGGGTTTCGGCGGCGGAAGGACGTAAAGGAAGTGAAGGAAGACGAAACCCAGTCGCCGCATTGATGAAGTATTTCCACCGTCGCGTTCGTTTAAATTCATACTGAACCGCATGACTTGTGCGAACAAATCGCGTAAAATAACATTGTGATCACGACTTCTTCGAACACTCGTTCCGCCCTCAGCGACCACACCGTCGCGTCGCTGAAAACCCACATCGCTCATTGGGGCATGAACCCGCATCATGCGGCGCGGTTGCTGAAGGAATATTACCGCACCGGCGGGCGCGTCGATTTCAATGAACTCAAAATCGGCAACGCGCTGGAAACGAAACTGTCGGCAGAGATCGAACTGCGGCAGGCCACGATGCTCGAACGAAAAGTCAGTTCGGATGGCACCGTCAAATTTTTGTTGGGACTGAAGCGCGGCGGCGCGGTCGAAGCGGTGCTGATGGACAGCGCGACGCCCGGACGCGCCGCGGGGTGCGTGTCGTCGCAGATCGGTTGCGCGATGGGCTGCGATTTTTGTGCGAGCACCAAACGCGGGCTCGAACGGAATCTTGAAGCGGGCGAAATCGTAGAACAGTTTTTGCAATTGCGCGCGGAAGCGTTGAGCAGCGGGCGGCAGTTGCGGACGCTCGTTTTCATGGGCATGGGCGAGCCGATGCAGAATTACGACAACGTCGTCACAGCGGTCGAACGGATCGCCGGCGAGGACCTTGGCGAATTCGGATGGCGGCAAATTTGTATTTCGACCGTCGGGATCGTCCCGGGAATTGATCGGCTCGCGGATGAAGACCGCAACGTCGTGCTCGCGTTGTCGCTCCACGCGCCGGACGACGAAACGCGCTCTCGGATCGTCCCGATGAACAAGCGTTATCCCGTCAGCGAGATCATGGCGGCGACGCGGCGTTACGCGGACAAAACGGGGCGCATTCCGAACATCGAATATTGTCTGCTGAACGGCATCAACGATTCGGATGAGCAGGCGAGAATGCTCGGCGAGTTAATGCGCGGATTTCGCGCGCACGTCAATCTGATACCGTATAACTGGATCGGCACCGGATTGAGCGGCACAGAGTACAGCCAACCACCCCCCGAGCGATTGACTGCGTTCATGACGATTTTGCGCGACGCCGGCGTTCATGCTCATTTCCGAAAAACGCGCGGCGAAGACGTCAACGCGGCGTGCGGGCAATTGCGCGAGATTACTGTTGCAGCGACGGTGTAATTGTGACTGTTCATAAATCCATCAAAGGAGACATCGACTATGGCCAATTCGTGTGTTTGGTTCGATATTCCAGCGACCGATTTGGATCGCGCGCATTCATTCTATTCAGCCGTATTGAACATGAAGATTGACCGCATTCCGGGAACGGACATTCTAGTCCTGGATCATTCCGGAAGCGACGTGGGTGGATGCATCGTCAAGAATAGTAGCGATCAACCTTCCTCAAATGGTATTCTGGTTTACATGAACGTTCAGGGCCGATTGGACGACGCGGTTTCGAAAGTTGTGCCCAACGGCGGATCGATTCTGCAGGCGAAGCACGCGATCGGGCCGTACGGATTCCGCGCGACTGTGCTCGACAGCGAAGGCAATCGTATCGCTCTGCATTCCATGTAGCCGCTTACACCCGCCCAAGATCATCGGGAACTCATCCCGCGTGGTTGTATGGCCGCGTATTTAAATAACGCTGTTTGTTAATAAGAAATAGTCTCGAATTGACCCTGATTGGCTAAATTTGAGCAGTTTTATCAAAGTTATTTGATACAAATGCCACGGTGTGTCACAATCGAAGTGACAAAAGCAAGGCAGAATCCCATTAATTGCTTCATTTTCTTGGATCACGACCGATAATTTTCATAGACCCATCGTGAAACTCCGATAAAGAGTGGGTAAGCTTTCGATGAATTGGCAAGCGATTTGATTTAGATGTAATGTGGTTCGAGTTTGAGCAATGAGCCGAAGACTTGATCGTCAGTTAACCAGGGGAACGCTAAACGAGGGAGATAATCATGCGGCACAGCCACCCGTTCGAGAACAAATATTGCACCGGATGCCAATGCACTACCCGCCACGAAGTGAAGGAAACAACCTTCGCTTGTCAGCGTTGTGGGGTGACGAAGTATCCCAGCAAGTTCCGTTCAGACGTGCGGATTTCGCATGACGTCCACTCCGCGAAAGCCATCTGCGCATAACGCGCGACTACCCCGCGATCAAAGCGCGCTGAACTTCAATCGGCGCAATCAACTTCGGTTTCGATCCAAACAACTTCGGTGCGTCATTCTGCTCCACCGCGAATGCGTCGAACAACAATCCCACTCGTTCATTGAACTTAGCGCTGCCACTGACCTTCGCCAACAATTGCAGTGCGAATAAAGGCATGTGGAATTTGACCTTAGAGCGTTTGAGCAAACTCAGCGCGGAGTCCGTCAAATCCAGCAGTGTCAACGTCTCCGGCCCAACCAACGCATACGTGCCGTTTTGAACCCCGTCGGACGCAGCCGTAAATAGGTGCGCCATACACTGCGCGAAATCGGCGACGGCGAGCGGTTGAACCAAAGTGCCACCGTAGCCTGATATACCCATCAACGGACCGGACGCTCGCGCACCATTGACGATGTCCGTCATGAAACCGTCACCTTTGCCGATAACTGGGCCGGTGCGGATGATAAAACTTTTACATCGAGCGCTTTTGAGAATAGCTTCGGCGGCGGCGGCATCTTGGAGCGCCCGTGATTGAGCGCCGACCAGCGCGCCAACTCCGGAATGGTAGACGACCTTGCGTAGCGTGTGCGTTTCAGCAGCTTTGCAGATGGCGGACACGTCGTTGATGTGTTCGCCCCCCCGGTAAAGCCGCCCGGACAATCCGATCGGGGAAACGAAACAGGCGCCATAGACACCCTCCAACACGGAAGAAACCGCGGTCGCATTTCCGAGATCGCCATCCACAATCTCCAGTTTGCTTTGGTTGGGAAGTTCGCGGAGTTTGGCTTCAACCGCCGAATTTGGGCAGAGCACCCGCGCGACCATTCCAGATGCCATCACCGCCTTCGCGACTTCCAGTCCGGAAAACGGAATTTCGCCTACGATCGCCACTTTGCGTGAGGCATCGGGCGTGACTTCGATAGGCGCGTTGGATGACGGAGTTGGTTCGGACATATCGGGAAAATCCATAATGTGAGAAACAGGCATGCGCTGCAGCGACAATGGCATTCTACGGGCGCGGAAGACTCAATTCAATCGTGATCCGCCGACTGCATGGGAATGAAGCACACGCGGGCCACTGTCGCGCGCGCCATTTCGAGACGGTCGCAGTTCGTATTACTTACGTTGGAATCGCGCCGGAGAACCGGCGAGTTCTTCGACATCGATCTTTAGATTTTCTTCGCCGTGTTGCGCGAAGTCGATCCGGGCGACAAACGATCGACCGCCTTTTTGAACTTCGACCGTACCGGTGGTGGCGTCCACTTGCACTCCGTCCAGCCAAAGCGTAATACCCTTGGTGGAGTTCACGCGCAGTGCGATTTTTCCCGCCGTCGTCACGTCCAGATTGAAGCCGACCAGTGCGACCGTTTTGTTCTTCGAGCGCGGCACTTCAGCCGACGGAATTTGCCCCGAAACTTCCGCGAAGAGTGGCCACCAATTCGCGTTGGTGTTTTCGGCGAGGACTTTTGGAAGCTCTGCGATTGATGCCGACGCGATTGCATCCGGAACGGGATCGAGCGCGCGGTAGCGACGAACCGCGACGCTCTGGGCCATCGAGAACGCGCCGGGTTTGCCGAGTTCGCTGAGGAAGCGGATCAGATCCACGAATTCGCCGCGCGTCAGGGAATCGGCCAGTCCGTTGGGCATCAACGAGCCCGCTTCGCGCTTCTTGCCGATCTGATCGAGCGGAATGGAAATCTCTTCACGCGTACCGTCGCGAAGAATCAAATGTGTCGCGGTCTGGCGGACGATATTGCCGGTAAAAATTTCCTTGTCTTTCGTGATGATCGTGTAAGCGTTGAACCCTTCTTTAACGGTCTTGTTGGGCGAGAGAACAGAGTCGATGATGTAATCGACTTGCGACGCTGAGCCGACATTCGACATATCGGGTCCGACTTGACCGCCCGCTCCGCCGAGCGCGTGGCAACTGAAGCAGCTCAACGTTTTGCGGCGGAAAATCTTTTCGCCGCGCGATGCGTCGCCGTGTTGCTGAACGTCGGCGATCAGCGCCTTCATGTCGTCGGCGGGCATCGTTTTCTTTTCGTCGGCATTCATCGCCGTGGCAATGTCGCCGGGCTTTTTTCCAGCGACTACCGGCGAAGTGGACGGCGCTCCTGCACCGGCTTGGGCCACCGATTTGAGAAACGTCATGAGTTCAGGTTCGTTCTGTCCCGACGCATTGAAATAGCGCAGTCCGGCTTCGGCGTTTTCGGGGGCGATCTTTCCAGCGGCAAGCGCTTTCGCCAGTCCTGCGCCCGCGCCTTCCTTTTTCGCGAAGGCTGAAAATACGTCGGCTGCGGAGTTTGACGGAATCGCTTTCTCCAGCAACGCAACGGCGTGAGCCGTCGCGCCCTTTGCGTCGATCGCCGCGAAGCCGACAACCGCCCGCGCGCGGACAGCGTCGCTCGTGTTGGCTTTCGCGATGTCGGCGAGCGTCGAGACGCTCTTTCCGCCACCGAGTGCGACCAGCGCATCGATCGCGGCGATCTTGTGTTCATCCGACGCTTTCACGTCGTGAATCGCCGCCGTGATTTCGTTGCGCAGATTTTCCATCTTCAGCGCCCCGGCGAATCGCAACGCAACCGGCGACAGCACCGAGTCGTTGCTTTCGATGACCTTCTTAACAGATGTCAAATTGCCCGCAGGATGAACGTGGCGTTCGCGCGCAGCACGTTCGAGAGCGGCAAGCGCTTTCAGTCGGAAGCTGACGTCGTTCGAACTTTCCTGCATCGCAAAGATTTCATGCAATTCGTTCGGGCCGCCCAAACCACACAGCAGCGACAATACGTTTTCCTGGTTTTCAGCAGCGATCTTTCCTTCTTTAAGCAGTTTGAGCAATGTCACCAGGCCGGATTTCGAACCGGATGCCTGGAGCGCGAACGAGAGCGCGCGCATGTTGCCGTTGAAGCTGTACGTGCCGTTTTCGACGCCGGGCAGCCAGTGATCTTTCAATCCATTCACGGCATGATAAAGCGCGAAATCGAGGTTCGCATCGAGCGGCTTGTCGAG
>JANXLS010000119.1 GCA_025355035.1 Planctomycetota bacterium
CCGTGAATGAAATGCCATGCGCCGAACATGCGTTGATCTCCTTTGAATAAAAGTTCATGTTTAACGTCCGAACTGGTGAAGTCCGGGTTGCTTCGTTGAGATGAGGCAGCGAGGCCTGTAACGAATTGAATTTGAACGACGGGGTAAGTGTGCCGGAAAATTGATTATAGTCAAGAGACGCTCGTGTGCACCGAATATTGTTTCATAGAGAAAGTCACATAAATTTCGAATTTTTTTAATATTTTCTTTAGTCAATTGTATACTGTGAATGGAAGCGAATGCTTCACGGGCGGCTCTCCGGTCCCGACTTAAATCCGGGGAAATATGGTTGGCGTGCCTAAAATTGCGAAAATCGCACATTGCACGACCTGAAAGGACGAAGTCATGCGGATGGTTAAGTATGTAGTTCCCTTTATGCTGGCGTTGTTGATCTCGGTAAGCGCTCAGAGTGCCGAAAAGAAAGAAGGCGGCAAGGTTCACGGCGATCTCACAGCCGCTCCGGCTGGTTCGGCTGCGGGCGTTGTTGGCGTTGTGACGGTCAAGGCTCATGGCAAGCCGGGTGCAGAAGCGCCAGCGGCGAAGGTGTACAACCTGGTTGCCGATGGCGACCTGGCCAAGAAGGTTGCGGAATTGGTCGGCAAGAACGTTGACATCACGGGCAGTGGCGAACCGGCGAGCTACAAGCTGGAATCGATTGCCGAACACATGAAAAAAGCGAAGTAACTTTCATTTTGATTGATTGAATTAAACGAGAAGCCCCCACAGGAAATCTGTGGGGGTTTTTTTTGGAATTGCGCTGTGCTCGACTTCCTCGATCCACTTGCCCGGCGCGGCGCATCTGGGCGCGCCGAGTTTTGGGATAGGTTCTAAGTCACACACTCTCCCCCACAACGCGCATCCCTTTTCGAACTGGGGCATGCGTCGCCTCTCTCCCTAACAGGAGAGGGCAACGGGAAAAAAGGCGGCGGTTCGCTACGCTCGTTTAGGCGACGTTTTCTTCGCTGCTTTTTTGGCTCGTGGCCAGGAAGATGCTTTATAAAACTTCCGTCGCGTAGAATCGCGGGTTGTGCGGGGTTTTCCGGCGATGGGTGCGGCGAAATACGGCACCGAGCATGTGGGTCTATTGGAATTTAAATGTCGGCTATGCGTTATCCATTTCCTTCCTTAGCGTTGAGATTGAATCGTTGCGTTGCATCGGTCGCGATTTTAATGACGATGAACGCGGCTTTTTCGGCTGAGGCTCCGATCGAATTGCGGACGGCTGATGGGGCGACGAAAAGGCCGTTGGTAGAAACGGGAACGGTCGGGGCGAAGTGTGCGGTATTGTTTTTCTACCTTCACGACTGCCCGATCTGCAATGTGTATGCTCCAGAGATTGAACGCATCATTACGTCTTACAAAGACAAAGGCTTTTCGTTTTACATCGTCCAAACGGATGCCGCGCTGACGGCTGATGTCGCGTTGAAACATGCGAAAGAATATGGACTGACGTGTCCGGTGTTGATGGATGGACGTCATCTCCTTGCAAAGAGATGCGGCGCGACGATTACTCCACAAGCGGCAATTGTGAATGCTGAGGGCAACGTACTGTATGTCGGGCGCATCGATGATTTGTATGCGGATTATGGGAAGCGGCGATCGGAAGCAACCGTTCACGATCTGCGCGAGGCGTTGGACGCGGTTGTTGCTGGGAAGAAGCCGATGCCGGCGAAAGGATCGGCGGTGGGGTGTTTTATTGCGTTGGAAAAGAATGACGAGAAACGGAAGCCGTAAGGTTGCTCGCCACCGAATCACGGACTCGCAACCAGGTCGTCACCTTGCCAGGCGAGTCATTAAAGAAACGAGGAGTTTTCGAAATGGATAAACGAATTGCAGTGTTTACTGCTCTGATGATGTTTGCCGGGATGGTCTTTGGTGCGGACGGGGCGAGCGTGACGGCGCATCCGAAAGGGGCGGTGACGTTCAACAAAGACATTGCCCCAATTCTGTTCAAGAATTGCACGGGTTGCCATCGGCCGGGTGAAGTGGCTCCGTTTGATTTGCTGACGTATCAGGATGCATCGAAACGCGCGAAGCAGATTGCTCGAGTGACGCAAAGCCGGTACATGCCGCCGTGGAAGGCTGAGCGGGGGCATGGGGATTTTTTGGACGAACGACGATTGACTGAGGAGCAGATTGCACTGATTGAGCAATGGAAGGACGAAGGCGCTTCGGAAGGAGTCGCGGCGGATCTTCCTGCTGCTCCGAAATTCGCTGAAGGGTGGGCGTTGGGCGAGCCTGATTTGATCGTGAAGATGCCGTCGGCGTACACACTGCAAGCTGAAGGACGCGATGTATTTCGGTGCTTCGTGCTGCCGCTGAATCTTGACGCGGATAAATTCGTTGCGGCGCTGGATTACCGTCCGGGTAATCGGAAGATCGTTCATCATGCGCTTTTTTTTCTGGATGCGAACGGCGTTGCCGGCAAGAAAACGTCGACCGATGGGCAGCCGGGATTTCCGAGTTTTGGCGGGCCGGGGTTCATTCCAACGGGCGGGTTGGGCGGATGGGCTCCGGGGGTGACGCCGCGCTTACTGCCGGATGGAATGGGAAAGTTGGTCAGGAAAGGCAGCGACCTTGTGGTCCAAATTCATTTCCATCCATCGGGGAAGGACGAGAAAGAGCAATCGATGGTGGGGTTGTATTTTACGAAGAAGATTCCAGAGAAAGTCATTACGTCGATTGAAATCGCGAGCCGGAAAATCGACATCGCTCCGGGCGTGAAGGATTACAAAGTGACGCAGGATTTCACCACTCCAGCGGATGCGGAAGTGGTGGGCATCACGCCGCACGCGCACTATCTTTGCAAAGACATGAAAGTGACGGCGACATTTCCGGACGGAAAAGAAGAGCCGATGATCTGGATCAAGGATTGGGATTTCAGTTGGCAGGACCAGTACCTATACAAGACGCCCCAGAAGTTTCCGAAGGGGACGAAAGTTCACATGGAGTACACGTACGACAATTCGGCGGACAATCCGCGCAACCCGAACAGC
>JANXLS010000148.1 GCA_025355035.1 Planctomycetota bacterium
GACCGAGCAGGTCGGCGGCTTGACTGTGCCGGGACTTGTCGGACTCGACGCCCAGCAGAGTTACGTTCATGGCAGGCTGGCGCGTGAGCAAGTATTGTCGAAGATCGTGGATCGCGCTGCCGGTGCCGCAGCCTGCGTCGAGCACGGCGAACGGGCCTGTTGCGGACAACCTGAAGAGGCTGGCAACAGTGGTGACGATTCGGTGTTGAGTGGGAAAAAAGCCCTGCTGTACACGAGCGATCTCGCGCATTTGGTTTTCCTTTCATTTTTTCGGAAGATTCCGCATTCCCATCCGTTTCAGTGGCGCAACCGCAGGCAATTCGGCCTGCATGACGAGGGGCGATTGACATGGGCTATCGTTTGCTGCACGAGGATGTGAGTAGATTTCGAGCGCAGCGATTCCAGCGGTTCGCCGCCGGACCTGCTTGGAAACTGCAAAAGAATCGATTGCTCGTACCAACATCCGCATTAACATTCCGATTCGTGAACCCCAATCCCGATGAAACCGACGAGCAGCTCTCCGCGCAGGATGGCAAGGGCGGCTTTGAAACGTTGTACGAGCGCCACGCCCCGCACGTCCTTGCGTATTTGACGCGCTCGGCAGGACACTCGGATGCGTCGGACCTCTCGCAGGAAGTCTGGCTCAGCGTCCACGCGTCGCTTCCCAAGATATTTCCGTTCGGCACTTTCAAATCCTGGCTTTTCAACATCGCCAAAAACAAGAACATCGATCACGCGCGCAAACGTCCCCTTGTCGAACTTAAAATCGATCTTGGGGATCGATCATCTGATGCGCTTGAATCCATATTGGACGAAGACCGCATCGCGCGGCTTCGGGCGTGTTTGGATATTTTGCGCTCGAACAATCTGCGCTCAGCGGACGTTTTCACCTTCTTGCTGCTGGGGCGTGATGTGGCGGACATCGGCAATGAATTGAATCTCGATGCCCAGCAGGTCTACAACATCAAGAACAAGACGCTCCCGGTCCTTCAGGAATGCGTCTCGAAGGAGCGCGCATGAACCTCATCGTCGCTTCGATTCCTGACGGGCATGACGCCCGCGCACGCTGGCTGGAACGGCAGCTGGTCGGGCTACATCTGCGTGAATTCGTTTCCGAACTGGTCGCCGTTCACGGGACAGCGACTGACGCGATAGCCTTGGGCAATGTGCTCGGGGACAGCCGCGACAAAGTTCTTTCAAGCGGGCTTGTCTCGCTTCCCGCCGTGCAGCTTCGATCACTATTCGCCCATCCGCATCTCCTGTTTGAATTGCAGGATTTGGTCTTCGTCGAAGGCGGCGCGTATTGGCAGTCGCTCCCGCTTGAGAGCGATCACGTCCATGCCGTGAAGAGCGGATGGAACGCGTTGAAGTCGGCGACGGCTTCACGCGCGAAAATTGTCCGGCCATCGTTCGTTCGCAGCCCGATGGTCTGGGGCTTGGCTGCCGCTGCTGTCGTGTTTGCCGCAGTCTTGACTGTGCAGAATATGCGCGGGGCGCAATGGGGCTTCAACAACGACGCGGTGTATGCCAACAATGTGTCTCACGCCGATTATGTGAAACGACTCTCGCAAGCCGCTGGCGAATGGTTCAACGAAAAACCTTCCGACCGCGTGGCGCTCGCTGCGCGCATCGGCGAATTCAAACGCGGCTGCGAAAAACTGCTTACCGCTGAACATGCCACGCTGACGCCTGCCGAACGCGACGAGTTGTTGAAACGCTGCCGGAATTGGATCGCGCAATTGGATAAACTCAGTACCGATTTGGCCACTGGACGAGACGAGGGTGCGGTTCGGCTCAATACCGATGCCATTGTCGAAAAGCTGCAATCGTTCTTGAAAACACTGGCTTAAAACACCAAACGAGGATATCCAGCATGCGCACCATCACTCTTGTTTTCCTCTCGTTTGTGCTTGGACTCGCAATTGCCGCCGAAGGCGAGAAACATGCACTGCTGATCGGCGTGCAGCAGTACACCGATGAGGAGCTCGGTAATCTGCTGTATACCGAAAATGATGTGAAGGAATTGGCGGACGTTCTAAAGAAGCAGGGCTACCCGGAAGGGAATGTTCATCTTCTGACTGTCAGCAATTCCAGGGCAACGGATACGGACAATCTGCGTCCGACGGCGAAGAATATTGCGAGTTGGTTGAAGTACCTCTGCAAAAACGCGAAGCCTCAGGATACGGTGTTGATCGCATTCGCCGGGCATGGCATCGAATTGAAAGACCCGGCTACGAACACATTCCGCTCGTTTTTCTGTCCGCTGGAAGCGTCGTTGAAAGACGAAAAAACGCTGGTGCCGATCACTGATTTTTACAACGAGCTGGATTCGAAATGCAAAGCGCATGTCAAGCTGATCGTGATAGACGCGTGTCGCAAATCGCGATTCTCGCGGGATGCCAGTTTGACGATGCCGTTGATCCCCGATCCGCCGGGCGGAATTGTCGCGCTCTTCAGTTGCGGCAAAGGGCAAAAGGCCTACGAAAGCGATGTGTTTAAGCACGGCATTTTCTTCCATTATTTTATCGAAGGCTTGAAAGGCGCGTGTGCGAATGCGGAGGGGGAAGTGACGCTGCCTTTACTAGAAGATTACGTCACGCGACACGTGCCGCGCACGGTGGTACTGGAACAGAAGAATCCAGACGCCGAACAGTATCCGGAGCGGCGCGGGCAAATGTTGGGGCAGTTGGTTTTGACTAAGGTAACGCCGGGCAATGGAAACGAATTGGCGCTCAAACTGGGAAATAATGTGAAATTGGAACTGGTCAAGATACCAGCGGGAACGTTTGAAATGGGCAGCCCGGCCAGTGAAGAGAAGCGTGGGGAAAATGAACGGCAGCACCGCGTGACGATCAGCAAGCCGTTTTACATGGGCAAATTTCACGTGACCGTCGGGCAGTTCCGCGAATTCGTGCGCGCCGAAAACTACAAGACCGACGCCGAACGGGGCACACCGGATTATGAAAACGGCAAGAAGGGCGCGTACATTTACAACGCCGAGAAAACCACATACGAGTTCAGCGAAAATGGGAGTTGGATGAATCCGGGGTTAACGCAGGGCGAGGACGAGCCGGTGGTCTGTGTGAGTTGGAACGATGCACAGAAGTATGTCGAATGGCTGAGCCGCAAGACGGGTCGAAAAGTTCGTCTGCCCAACGAAGCGGAGTGGGAGTACGCCTGCCGCGCGGGGACGACGACGCCATTCAACACGGGTTCGACGATCAGCACCGACCAAGCAAATTACGATGGGAATTACACCTATGGCAGCGGCGTGAAG
>JANXLS010000149.1 GCA_025355035.1 Planctomycetota bacterium
AGTGGAACCTGCACCGAACGTTGAAGTAAATGCCGTAAAGCCAATCGACCTTCTTGCGTTGATCGACCCAAATCGTGACGCAGTTGCCGGTAAATGGAAACTGAAAGGCGGTTTTCTCATTGGCGATAAGGCGCAGTTCGCAAGGCTTGAAATTCCATACGCGATACCCAAAGAATACGATTTCAGAATAGTTTTCATGCGTGTCGATGGCACCAACAACGTTGGTCAAATTGGGTTGGGATCTGGGCATCCATTTTTATGGGTAATAGACGGTGGTGACCAGTCAAATCTCTCCGGCTTTGAGAAAGTCGATGGAAAGAATTTTGGGAGCAACTCCTCAACTTATAGAGGCACCCTACTTAAAAACGGACAATGGCACGAATCAATCCTGCGTGTCCGGAAAAACGGAGTAACGGCAGTCTTTGACGGAAAGATAATTTCGTCGTTTAATACGTCTGACTATTCCAATGTGTCTGTGATTCCTGAATGGAAATTACGAGGCAGCACAATTATTGGCGTCTCCCATTTTGACAACACAGTTGCATTTAAGACG
This sequence comes from Planctomycetota bacterium, assembly GCA_025355035.1. Lineage (GTDB taxonomy): Bacteria > Planctomycetota > SZUA-567 > H5-PLA8 > H5-PLA8 > JANXLS01. Next base: position 554 of record JANXLS010000149.1, read on the forward strand.
ATCGAAATCATTCCTGCTTCCGGCAGCAACGAAGCAGCGACGCAGGATGGATTGAGCGCAAATCAGTCAACTGAAAACGGTCGAATCAAAGCAAATGAAGCTGTCCCGCCCGCGCTAAATCCTGCACTGAAACGCATTGACTTGCTGGAACTGATTGATCCCCGGAAAAACAAGACTGTTGGACGAGGGAAATGGCAAATATTCGGTGACCATCTTAGCTCGGACAGCGGCGTCCGCGGATTCGTACAGATACCTTATCATCCCCCCGAAGAATACGACTTCAAGGTCGAGTACAGTTTGCTCAAGCCTCGACTGATTGTGCTCGTTCTTCCTGGCCCCGGAACGCAATTCGAATACGGTATTGGGTACAACAATCACGACGCTGGATTTGAAATGGTTTCGGGCAAACGTTCCGACGAGAACGAAACGACACGCCAATTCCCAATCGTGGCCAATCAACGGTACAAAGTGACTATTAAAGTTCGAAAAACAGGCGTTACTGCATTCATTGATGATAAACTGATGTGCGAACTAAAGACGGATTTTAGAAATCTTTCATTACATTCACACTGGGCAATTCCTGACAATCGCGCATTCGCGGTGACAAACGACCTCGTCGTGACGACTTACTATTCTATTACGGTAACCGAAATATCGGGTCCAGGCGAGATTGTTCTGAAAAAACCGTAACATTTCGCGCCTGTGGTTCAAGCACAAAATGACGTGCCGGGCGCAATACATCGCGCCCGGCACATGATGATTAAACTTGGTCTTCAACCCGCACAGAAACTTGTGCGCAGAATTGAATGACCAGCATCGCGCCCTACACGTTGCAGTGGCGAGGACACTTCCAGTAACCGCGTGGCAGTTTGCCACCCCGCTGGATGTTCGGACTCCATACCTCACTGCAAAGCTTGCATTGAAGCAAAATTCCGCTGGACGGAACAATCTCGACGTAAGCCTTGGCGAGTTCCCTTTCGGAGAATCGGCGCGGGCGTTGGGGGGCTTGAAGCACTTCATTTCCGTTGTTCATGTCTTTTTCCTTCGTTCCCTTTTTGTTTCTCTCAAACTTTCATTGAATGATTGATCGTGAACGCATTTGAATTATCAGGAAGAATTGAAGAAATGACCGGGGCTGAAACATCCAGCCCCGGCCGATGCGAAGTTACGCGGGAATTTTGAGCGCGCCCGCGCTGGGAATCTGCCACATGCCGTTCCCCATCGACGCGGCACCGAGATGATGCAAGTCGCGTG
>JANXLS010000155.1 GCA_025355035.1 Planctomycetota bacterium
CTGTTTGTGTGCGTAATCGTGTTCTGGAGTTGCTTTGTCAAGGTCCCAGCAAACGCGGTGGGTGTCCGAACGAATGCGAATGGCGGCGTGGAGAAGAAGGATTTTCCGCCGGGGTTCGTGCTGTGCGTTCCGTTTTTGCACACGGTTCGATTGTGGGATCCGACGTGGACGAACACGTATCAGCATTTGAACATCCGCAGCAGCGATCAATACATCACGACGGTTGACGTGTCGGTGATCTTTCGGATCATGCCGGATAAATGCCACGAAATCGTCAGCAAGTTCCCGGACTATTCGCGCATCGAACAGTTCGTCAATTTCAGCTTGTCGAATCACGCGAACGAAATCCTGATCAAGTTGAAGACGGAGGATTTTTACAACGCCGACGTTCGTGATAAAGCGACGCTGGATTTAAAAGCAAAGATTGAGGCACAGCTCACCCCGGAAGGGCTGGAAGTCAAGAGTGTGCTTCTGCGCAACATTGTGTACGATAAAAATTACGAAGAACTGTTGATCAAAAAACAGATCGCCGGGCAGACGTTGAGCCTCGAAACGTCGAAGACGGAACAGACGAAGGGCGAGATGGAGACGGAGAAAATCGAGAAGGAAACAGAAGCGGAAGTGACGAAGATTGACGAAGGCACCAAGCAGGAAGTCGAGAACCGAATTGCGCAGAATATGCAGGACACGAACATGATGTTGCAGGACGCGCAGCTTGAAGCGGCGAAACTGACGGCGAAGGCGACGTCGGAGAATCGTGTGAAGAAGTCGGAGGCCGAATTGCTGCGCGCGAACGCGACGGCGTTTGGAATTTCAGCGCTGAGTAAAGTGTATTCGAAGCCGGGCGCGAATTTTTATTTTGCGCAGAAGGCGCTGCAGGGACTGAAACTGGGGAACATCGAAGTGAATTCGAGCCTCTTCAATCCGCTGGAGACGGAAAAACTGCTCAAGTCGCTGGGGCTGGACATTCGCGCGTCTCAGGTTGAAAAAACCGCCACCAAATGAGCGAGATCGAGACGATACCCTCTCAGGCGACGTCCGGTGATGCGCCGACCGACTCCGCGCGCATCCCGGCGTTTGACGACGTGGCGGCGTCGCATCCGACCGCGCGCACGGGGCCGCGCTTGTGGGCGCTACCGGACACGGTCCGGGGCTGGTGGATTGTGTGCGAAAATGACGACGGGCGCGGGACGGGATTGATACAAGGGACGCCGTCTATTTTTGTGCCGGATGTTTCCATTGAGCGCAGAATCAAAGTGGCAGAGCGCTGCCGGGAATTTGTCGCGGAGCGATTTCGGGATCGTTGGCATGATGATCTGTTTCAGCTGATCAAACGCGTGATGTTCGGCGGCGTATTTTTTCTGGGTGCCGTGTTTGCGTTGAGATTCATCGAGATATTCGATATACCCTTGTTGTTGGGGACATTCATTTATCTGGTCTATGCCTGTATCCGATACGGCACGCGATTTATGAATTCGGTCGATCTGTCAAATCATCCGTACACCAATTTTGTGGGCGAACCGTTTGTGCAACACGCACTGGCGGAGCGACTCGTGGACGCGTTGGAATTTCGGCGCACGTTGGCGGTTGGAAAGCCGGGGACGGATTCGAATCGCGACTTGTCGAACGCGGCGGCGTATCGCGCGCTGATTCGAGAGGGTGTGGTGTCGCGGGTTGAGCTGTTGGCATTGGGGCTGGCGGTGCAGAAGCGTTTAGGCATTTCGGTGGGATTGGCGAAACCGGTGGCGGAGTTGGCTCAGCAGGCGAAACTTGGCATGGAAGCGTGCGCGCTTTACCGCGATTTGGCGCTGGCAACGGCGGAGATTGAGACGGTTCGCGAGAGCAAATGAAGGTCATTATTTGCTCGGAGCGTTTTTATTTTAACGCGAAGGCGCAACGAAAAGCAATTTTAATGGGGGAGTGAAGTTGATGTCGGAACCGGTCGTGGTGGAGACGGTCGAGGCGATGCGGGCGTGGTCGCGGATGGCGATGAAGGCGGGGCGGTCGGTTGGGTTTGTGCCGACGATGGGAGCGCTGCACGCGGGGCATACGAGCCTGATGGAACGCGCGCGTAAAGAGAACGATGCCGTCGTTGTTTCGATCTACGTCAACCCGACGCAATTTGGAATCGGGGAGGATTTTGCGAAGTATCCCCGATCGCTGGATGCCGATCGCAAACTGTGCGGCGAGGCGGGTGTGGAATGCATTTTTGCGCCGAAGAATTTGTACGAAACGGGCGCGTGTTCGTTCATCGAAGTGGGCGGGTTGCAGGAACATCTCTGCGGCATTTCGCGGCCCGGGCATTTTCGCGGGGTGGCGACGGTTGTTGCGAAACTCTTTAATATCGTCGAGGCAGATCGTGCGTATTTTGGGATGAAAGATGCGCAGCAATTGGTGATCATCCAGACAATGGTTCGCGACTTGAACATGAGCGTGACGATTGTGCCATGCGAGATCGTGCGCGAGCCGGACGGGTTGGCGATGAGCAGCCGGAATCGGTATCTTTCGGTGACGGAGCGCAAACTCGCGCTGGTTGTACCGCGCGCGCTGGATTGCTTCCGCGCGGCGATTAAAAACGGCGAACGCGATGCGATGAAGATTGTTGGCGAGATGGCGAATATTCTCGCTGAGCGGGACGAAGTGGAGATCGATTATTGCGCGATTGTGGACGCGCACACGCTTGAGGATGTGACGAAGATCAAGGGCGATGTGCTGGCGGCTGTTGCGGTGAAGATTGGCAAGACGCGGTTGATTGATAACGCGCGATTTGAAGGACTGTAAAAGAGGCATTTTTATTGGGTGTGAGCGCTGTTAAATTCTCACGCTTTCCCTTTGCTCGCTATTACAATGCGCTAATTAATGACGACGGAGTATGAAAAAGCCCCGCTTGAAGCGGGGCTTTTTTTGTGGGTTGCTGAGACGAAAGTATGAATCGGACTTATTTTTCCTTCTTGTCTTTTTCGATGCGGTTGGCACTGAGGATTTCGTAGATCGACTTGCCGGAGCGCGACTTTTGGCCGAAGGCTTCGGCGGCGGCGTCTTTGAGCTCACCAAATGGCGCGCGCAAAACGTAGGTTTTATTTTTCAGTTTTATAATTTAATGCCGGTGCTTACAGCAG
>JANXLS010000157.1 GCA_025355035.1 Planctomycetota bacterium
CCGCATGTGTTTGCGGGAGACGGAATGCCTGCGTTTCGGATTTGCCATGACGGATGCCTTCTTGCAAAAAATGTCCAACAACGAAACGGCGGCCTCATCGGCCGCCTTCCAAACGGAGCAAATAGTATAGAAACTCGTTTGGTAAAGTCAAATCCTAATCTTACGATTTTTATGGCTTTGGACGGTAAGGAGTGTTCAGCTCAGTTTACTTTCACCGCGAAACCGACGCGGCTACCTGTCGCACGTTAGAAGAGATTCAAGAAACCGGGTTCAGGAATTTTGCGGCTGCTCCAGTACAAATAAACGCTCACACCTATGGCACACAACAGGAGGAACAAGAACAACAACGCCAACAGAATAATCAGGATTTTCGTGGTGCCGCTGCCTGATTTCGCTACCGCCGCGTCGGTTCCGCCATCCATCGCCCGGGCATAATCGCGCGCCGTCGCGCCGACGGCAGCCTTCTGCACAACCGGGTCAAGCTTCGGTGCGCCGCCCTTCTCTGCGCGCATTTTTTCGAGCTGCTGCTGAATCTTCGGACCGTCCATGACGTAGGTGTTGAGCGTATCGGGTACCGAGTTGAGATCCGGATTGGGTGCTTCTGCGAGCGGCTTCTGCGCTTCGTTTTTGAAAATCAATCTGTATTTGCCGATGATGATTTCATCGTCGTTGTTCAGAAAGTGCTCGGTGATTTTCTTACCATTGACGTAGGTGCCGTTCGACGAATTGAGATCTTGAACCAGGAACGCTTCGCCGCGCTGGGAGAACGCGCAGTGCTCGCGCGAAATGCCGAGGTTATCGATCTGAATCTCGCACTTCGGTTCCCGACCGACGACAAGTCGCGAACTGTCGAGTGGGTAGACCTTCTCTTCTTTGCCGCCGAAGATGACCGTAACTGAAGCCATTGCAATTCGCTCCCCTAGTATAACTCATAAGCACCGGACAAAACACGACGTTGCTGCACAAATGTCGCTGAATTCTATATCGTGTCAAATTGGTCCCAGCTGAATATATTCTTTCACGAGGCGCTTGTCGAGAGGGTACCACCGATATTTGCGCAGATTGATGGTCGAGAGCTTGGAGTTTTGGTGGCACAACAACTCTCTAAACCTTTCATTTCATATCAATATCTTTCGTGTCTGCCGTTTCCATGGGAGCCGCCACTGCGTTCTTTCC
>JANXLS010000178.1 GCA_025355035.1 Planctomycetota bacterium
GATGTCGAAGTGATTCCAGTCGTCTTGCTTCATCTTCATGTCGGCCGGGCGCGGAACGACGTCGTAGAGGCTGCCTGCGCCGTGGCTTTTGCTGGGATGATTGGCTTCGCCCAATTCGCGTTCGTCGAGCACCTGGATTTCCATACCAGTGTTGATCCAATCTTTCAGATCGCTGGTGCGAATGAAAACGCCGCTGTTGCCCTTCGCCGCGATCTTCCAATCGATCGAGAGCTCGAAGTTTTCAAATTTCTCGTCCATGTAAACCACGTCGCCGCTTCCGGGTTTTTTACAAATCAGTTCGCCATTTTCTGCGGCCCAGCCGCCGGCGGTGTCCTTGAAACGGTTTTTCCAGCCTTTGATTTCTTTGCCGTCGAAGAGCAGCTTCCAACCGTCTTTCTTTTCCTGCTCGCTCAGCTCATTGTCTGCCGCTCGAACCGCGAACGACGAAACCATAAAACCACACAAGACCATTATCAACGCAATTGTCCGCATCATGCCTACAACTCCCGTTTGAGAAAAATGATATCCAAGTTGAACACTACACCGGTGGAACGGCTTATTTGTCATTTGATATGTGTGATTTGACATTTGTCATTTTTAAACGGCGCAGTGCGCCTGCTGTTCAAATGACAAATGCCAAATGTAAAATACCAAATGACAAATAAGGCCGCTAGGCCTTCAGTTCGACTTCCCAGTAAGCCTCTTCGAGGAAGCGTTCCCATGACGGCTTGCGGATACGGCCGAGCTTGACGCCGACGCGCGTGGCCCACTGCGGTTTGATCGGCTTTTTCAGCAGCTTCATGTTGATTTCGGTCAACAGACGATCGCCCTTTTTCATATTGCATTTCACACAGGCGAGCACAATATTCGTCCACGTGCTGGTACCACCCCGGCTGCGCGGGACGACGTGGTCGAGCGTAAGATCGCCGCGATCCATTTTCTTTTTGCAATACTGGCAGCAGTTTTCGTCGCGATCGAAGATGTTGCGGCGCGAGAAGCGGACTTCCTTGCTGAAGCGGCCGTTGAAATCCGACAACACGATTACTTCCGGAACGCAGATCGACGTGGCTGCGGAGTAAATGCGACGGCCCGATTGCGCCTCGCGACTCGCCTCGATCCATCCATCAAAATCGTACGTGGAGTAATCCTGTGGAGCGACAATTCGAGCGGCGTCCTGGAAAACAAGCGTCAACGCGCGACGCACGGTCGCCACGTTCACGGCAATCCAGGAGCGGTTGAGCACCAGTACTTTATCGCAGAGGACCGAATCCATACACCTGCGCGCCTTTCCGTAAAAGCAGCGTCACCTTTTGATGAAAAGGTTTGCTACAATTTACTTGAGGTCCAGTATACCATCCGGACCCGAAAAAAGCAAATGAGCGCGTAATTCTTAATTTTCAGGCCCGTCGGATAGGAATGCCAGTTGAATTTTTTGTGAAGAATCCAAGGTTCAACAATGTGCAATGATACCGCTCAACAACGGCTATTACTTATTCGGCCAGTCTCACGGCGTTGCGACCGCTCTGTTTCACGGCGTAAAGGGCACTGTCCGCAGCCGCTATTAACGTCTCCGGCGTAGCGGATGTGTCGCCGGGAATGACGGAGGCGACACCGATGCTCGCCGTGACCTGCGTATCCTTGTGCGAGCCTGGATGGGCGATATGAAGCGATTCTATTTTCCGCCGAATCACTTCCGCGCGATCAACTGCACCTGTCGCGTTGGTGCTGGGAAGAATCACGGCAAATTCTTCACCGCCATAGCGCGCGACCATGTCGGCTGGACGGCGCAATCCGGCGACAATCGTGAGAGCGACTTTGATCAGACAGCCATCACCGGCCTGATGCCCGTTGAGATCGTTGTATTTTTTGAAAAAGTCGCTCTCACGATTGTCGCCGGATTGCGCCGTCCAGCCGACATGGTCGCGCGCTATGGCGGTGAAGAATTTG
>JANXLS010000182.1 GCA_025355035.1 Planctomycetota bacterium
CCGGACAGCCGCTGGCGTCGTTCGGTGGAGCGGGCGTGTTTGTGAAAGAACTCGAATCGGCACTGCTCGCTAAACGAATTGATTTCGCAGTACACAGTTTGAAAGATATGCCGACGAAACAGCCTGAAGGGCTGGTGCTCGCGGCGATTTCAACGCGTGAAGATGCGCGCGATGCGGCTGTTGTTCACGGTGGAGTAAAGCTGGCAGACCTGCCGAAGGGAAGCGTCATCGGGTGCGGAAGCCCTCGACGCCGCGCGCAGCTCAAGGCGCGTTATCCGAATTTGGAATTCGCTGAAATTCGCGGCAACGTGGACACGCGACTGCGCAAAGTTGACGAAGGCCACTATGCTGGGACGATTCTCGCTCTGGCCGGTTTGAAGCGGCTCGGATTGAATTCGCGCGCGACTGAAATCCTATCGTATGACGATGTGCTGCCCGCGCCGGGACAGGGCGCGCTGGGAATCGAATGCCGCACGGCGGACATGGACATACGCAAGCTGCTTCGAGCGCTCAACGACAAGACGACGGCCGCATGTGTTGTTGCCGAACGCGCGCTGCTGGAAGCACTCGGCGGCGGATGCCATCTGCCGCTCGGTGCGCTGGGAACCGTTGCGAATGAATCGCGCATTGTGAAACTGAGCGCCGTGCTGGGACACCCGGACGGTTCGTCGATCCTTCGTTTCGATTGTTCCGGTGCGAACGATTTCCCGGAAGCGCTCGGGCATATTGCGGCGGCGGAGTTGCTAAAAATCGGCGGAAAAGAACTGATTCAACGTCTGCGGGACGAAGGCGAATCCGGCGTCTAAGTATTTATTTTCCAACACAAAACTGCGAGAAGATGATGTCGAGCGCGGCTTCGGTAACGGCGTCGTGGCGTATCAAAATTCCTTCCGCGCGCCAAAACGCATGAATCGCTTCACGCAGTTCAACCGCGACGACATCCTCCCCGCATCCATCGTTCAACGCTCCAGCGGCGCGCTCGAGTGCTTCGGCCGCAGCAAGCGCCGACGCACGAATTGACGCGCCCGCAGCAGCGTGAGCTTCGGCCGTGCGCAATGTCAACTCGGCAGTTCGTTGAGCGAGAAATGTTGTCAGTCCATCAACGCCCGTTCCCGAAAGCGCGGAAATTTCGAAACGTTGGGGCGCATCCCATTCGAGCGGAATCGCGGCGTTAAAATTCGGCGCGGACGGCAAATCACTCTTCGTCCAAACGATCGCCGAACACGCCGGCTTCTGCCTCTTCAATTCAACCCACAATGCCGAAAGTCCTTCTTGTTCGTTCAAGGGCACCGAGCGATCCAGAACCAGCAAAACAATATCCGCGGTTTCCAATTCGCGGCGAGTGGCCGTCCACGCTGCGGAAAAAAGTTCAGTGTCGGCGTTTGCTTCTTGGCCGCTTCCGGCACTGTCAACTAATGTCGCACTGATTGCGCCTTCGCCGAAGAAGAGCGGCGCTTCAACGGCATCGCGCGTCGTATGACGTTCCGAGCTGACGATGGCCGCGTCGCGTT
>JANXLS010000201.1 GCA_025355035.1 Planctomycetota bacterium
CGTGTCGCATTACCCACCACTGAAGCCCACGCCGCCGTTGTTCCGGCCAAACAAGAACCGCCGCCCGTTCCAGCCAAACCCGCGGCACTCGTTGCAGCGGCTCCCGTTCCGCAAGCCAAGCCCGTCGTTCCTGCAAAACCGGTTGCAGCTGCTGCGGCAAAAACCGACGACGAAATGGAAATCGAAATCCCGTTGACGCCTGGACGGCCATTGAAACTCGAGGAAATGAAAAAGCTCGAGATCTTACAGGGTATTCCCGACGCCATCATCAAGCGACTCTACGGCGGGATCGTCGAACGTGAATTTAAGAAGGGGGACTTGATTTGCCGACAGGGCGATTACGCGTCGACAGCGTTCTACATCAAATCGGGGACGGTCGAAATTTACACGGTAACGCCGAGCAAAGCGGCGTTGGCCCCGTTGAAAAAACAGAATCAAGTCCAGGGGCTCAGCCTGCGCGAAAAATTTCTGTTCTGGGTGCAGGGACGAAAAGAAGGCTCGCGAAAAACGAAATCCGGACGTCGTCCGGACATTGCAAATGTGCCTGAACTCCCGCCCGGACTCAAGCCAATCGAATTGCACGCCGGCGATCTTGTCGGCGAAATGTCGTGCATCAATTTCTATCCGCGATCGGCGAACGTCCGAGCGAAGGACGATTGCGTCGTGATCGAATTAATCCGCACGGTGCTCGACGCCGTCCGAACTCGGAAGAGCACATACAAGCAAAAGCTCGACGACAATTACCGTGAACGTTCTCTGGCCGAACACCTCAACCGCGTTCCGATTTTCGAAGACCTCGACAGGGAATTTATTGACGAACTGCGCAAGCGCGTTGAACTTCGCGATTTCGAACCCGGCGAAGTCATCTTCCGGCAGCACGATAAAGCCGACGCTTTCTACATCATCCGTCATGGCTGCGTGAAAGTTTCGCAGACGCATCCCGGCGGTGAGTTGGTCCTGACGTACCTCGGTCAAAACGATGCGTTCGGCGAAATCGGTTTGATGCAGAAAGACGGTAAACGCGGGGCGACTTGCACCGCGCTGAATCACGTCGAGATTGTCAAAATCGAAAAGAAGCACTTCGACGTCCTGACGCAATGCTATGACGATTTCAAAAATCGCGTGGTGAAGATTGTGAATGAACGCGAAGCAACCAACGAGCGGCTCGCCAATGCGAAGGATATTTCAGACCGGCAGCCGACGCGTCCGCTCGCCGAATTCATTGATCACGAATTGATGCAGGCACAGCGCATTCTGCTCATCGATCTTGAAAAATGCACACGTTGCGACGAGTGTGTCAAAGCCTGCGTTGACAGCCACGACGACGGCAAGACGCGGTTGATGCGCGAAGGCTTGCGCTTCGACAAATTCCTGCTGGCCACATCCTGCCGCAGTTGCATGGACCCCGTCTGCATGATCGGATGCCCAGTCGGAGCAATCCGGCGCGAGACGACGTCCGAGATCATCATTGAGGACTGGTGCATCGGCTGCGAGCGCTGTGCGAAGCAGTGTCCTTACGGCAACATCACGATGCACGAATTCCCACTTTCCGGCGAGGAACTGGCTCGAAAAGAACGCGACGAGAAAGAAAAGGAGGAGGCGCAGCGCAAGAAAGCCGCTGCCGCTGCTGCAAAACCGGATGGCGAAGTTGCGAAAAAACCGGCGGCGAATCCTGCTCACGCGAACGAAGTGATGAAGATCGCCAACGTCAAGAAAATGGCCGTAACCTGCGACCAATGCAGCACGTTGCAGGAACCCAGTTGCGTCTATGCCTGCCCCCACGACGCCGCGATGCGCGTCAACGCGCGCGATTATTTCGAAATTGTCGGAAAAAGTACGTTGAAAGAAGCAGGCAAATCGGGGAAAACAACGTAGATTATCACAGCAACGAAACAACAAAATCTGTTTCACCGCAGCGCGTGCGAACGCACACACAGCGGATTCGTAAAATGAAACGAAACGCAGATATGCGTTGCTGTGGAACTACGGTTTCGTCGTGTTGAACACGGTTTTACAACGGTCGAAGTTGATAGGATTTTTTGTGAATTAAACGGCTGCGAATGGCG
>JANXLS010000237.1 GCA_025355035.1 Planctomycetota bacterium
TGCGCGGGGTGAGGGGAAAGCGTGAGACTTTAGCAGTGCTCTGGCCATTAATACGAATGCATCTAATCAAACCGTTGCTCGCGCTACTTATTCCGACTCATTATCGAACCAGCCGACATTCTATAAATTTGCAAAAGCCCAGCGTCCGTCCTCTTTTGACAAAGCCCCGCGTTTTCCGCTGACATCCGCACATTCGTATACAATAGAGATGAGGATTTGAGCGCTCAAAGCTGCAAAAAACGAGATAAAATTCTTAAGTTCGCATGAATAGTTTTTTGCCTGAGTGCGCTTTTCCAACGCACTCAGCCGACCGTTCAATTGCCGTTGTAGTCGCCACCGTTCAGCGCTTCTTTCGGTATTTTGTCCCGCAAATAGTTCGTAACCTCGTCCGTCTCCGTCATCCGCATGACTTCGATGCTGATCGTTTTGCACTCCTCATACGCAAGTCCACGAACAACTTTTTTAATGCCCGGAATGGACGGCGGCGAAATCGAAAATTCGGTCATCCCGAATCCGATCAACGCCGGCGTGAAGATCGGATCGCCGGCCATTTCGCCGCACATGCTGACCGAAATTTTCGCCGCAATCGCCGCTTCCACCGTCATCTTGATCAACATCATCACAGCCGGATTGGCACCATTGTACAGATTCGCGACCAGTTCATTGCCGCGATCGACCGCTAGTGTGTACTGCGTCAAATCGTTGGTGCCGATCGAGAAAAAGTCGCACTCTTTCGCGAGGACATGCGCCTGCAACGCCGCCGATGGCACTTCAACCATGATCCCGATTTCGATCTTTTCGTCGAAGGACTGGCCTTCGTGTTTCAAGTCATGTTTCGTCTCTTCGACAATCCGCTTGACCCAGCGCAATTCTTCGACAGCCGTGATCATCGGCACCATCATCTTCACTTTGCCAAGAGCCGACGCACGCAGTATTGCCCGGACCTGAACGCGAAACGTCTCAGGGAATTTCATCGACACACGAATGCTGCGCAGCCCAAGGTACGGATTCTGCTCGTGCGTCGTGTGCGTCGGAAGAATTTTATCCGCGCCCAAATCCTGGGTGCGAATGACGAGCGGCCGACCGTTCAGACGCAACAAACATTTCTGGTACGCTTGAAAATGCGTTTGTTCGTTCGGCTCGATGCCATTGGTCAGGTACATAAATTCGGTACGGAAAAGTCCGATGCCCCCAGCACCATGATCCAGCGCGCCTTGGATTTCCTCCGGGAATTCGATGTTCGCCATCACGCGGATTTCACGACCGTCAAGCGTAACCGCAGGCAGATCCTTCTCCTGGATCAGCGCCTGTTCCTGAGTCTTCAGTTCCTGCTGCCGCTTGCGATATCGGGCCAGTGTCCGCTCATCGGGCCGAATGACAACGATTCCGCGGTTGCCGTCGATGATGATCGTTTCGCCGCCGTTGATATCGCTCGATATCGTCTCCAATCCAACCACCGCCGGCATTTCAAACGCACGGGCGAGTATCGCCGTGTGACTGGTCTTGCCGCCGATGTCGATCGCAAACGCTTTCACAACGTTTCGATCAAACGATGCAGTCTGAGAAGGGCCCAAATCGCGCGCTATCACTGCCACAGGATTGGTCAGCGTGCTCAAATCCTCTTTGCGACCGCCGAGCAAAACTTTCAGCAAACGCTTTTGCAAATCATGCAAATCCGATCCGCGTTGCACAAACATTTCGCCGCCATAACCCGCCAGCCGTTTGGCGATGGCCTTGAGCGTCGTCGAAACCGCATGCTCCGCCGAATATTTTTCATTCTTGATTTTGTCAATAATCTGTTTGCGCAGCGATTCATCTTTCAACAACTGCGTCTGAACGCTCAAAATCGCGCCGAGGCTCGAGCCCAGCTGGTCTTCCGTCTGCTGGCGAATCGCTTCAATTTCCAGATCGACTGCGTGGGCCGCATCTTCGAATCGCTTGATTTCTTCGGGAATTTTATCTACCGGGATAGCAATTTCGGGGATGCGTACATCCTCGTTCTCCATGAGGAACGCTTCCCCGATGTAGACGCCCGGGGAGACAGGAATGCCCTTCAATATTTCCATAGTGATCCAAAATACAGCAGTTTGTATGCCAAACGTCAGGAACGTCCCTAAAAAGGGACAAAGAAGGATACGAGGCATCCAACGCAAGTCAACTCATATCTGGCGAAATGGATTAAAAATAGACAATGAAGCTTGCTCTCTTTGCCGTTCTTTGCACCTTTGCGGTTCTCAGCGTCTTTGCTTGAGAAAAAAAGACGTCCAATTCGATTCGCTATCTTTTTGCGCTCATCACGTCTTTCACCGCCCGGTCCACCGCCCCATGAAGTCCGATCGCCTGCAAATCGTCAAATCGACGAAACGGCAAGTTGTCGTAAACCGCCGCCCAATTGTATGCCACGCGCAACACCGTCTGAAGATTGACCGAGTCATACAAATTGTAACGAATCAGCGGTACCAGCGCATCCTTACGCCCCCGCAGATGCGCCGCCCACAATTTCACCGCGTCATACCCTGAATAATTGCGAATGTCCGCTGGCCGTTCAATCCCAATCTGCGTCTCGATTTTCTTCAACCCACCCGTCAACCCAACCGCACGCGTGATCGGGCGCAAGTCGAGGTGCGCGCCATTGAAGAACTTCTTCCCAAATCGCTTCTCCAAATACGGCACATCGAACGATGCGCCGTTAAACGTGCATAGCATCTTATATTTGGATAAATACTCTGGAATTTCGTGCAGATTGTGGTGTCGCAAAAACACCTTCGCTTCGAATCCATCCCAGATCGCCACAACCGTTGTCCGATCCGGGCCGTCGCCATCGTTCAACGGCAAATCCGGCTTCTTTCCGTCGGTCTCAATATCAAGATAAGCGATGCGACCGTCGTCAAAATCCGCAGCCATTCGCCACGATTGCTCAGCGCCCAAGCGTTCTTCAAACCAGCTCGTGTCGCCTTCCGCCAGTTTCAATCGCGATTGCGTCAACGCCTGTTCCAAGGGCGGAGGAGGACCATCATCGAAAAGGTCCCGAAACTGCAGCACATCATCCCACGAGATCAACCCGTCGTGCCAAAAATGCCGCTCGCGCGCCTCGCCGATCCCCGACAAATGAATGAACGAACGGGTCAACATATCCAACAGCCTGCTTTCTCGAATACCTGCCCACCCGAAACGCCATTCCATGTTGCGCAACTTTTTTTACTGCCGTCCCCTCCTGTTGGGAAGTGGGCCGACGCAGGTGTCCCTGCGCGGACTGAGGGGAGTGCGAGCGGCCTTAGTTGCGCTCGACAACTGTCTATTTTGAAATGCTTAAACAAGCATTAACCCATCGACAGCTTTTAATCAATCCTATTCCTATCCTTCATATAAGGGCCTGTAAAATAATAAACTGAAGAATTGCTTGCGTCTTTTGGCCTGGCTCTTCGTTGAACGCTCAGTCAGAGATACACTCGTATATCTTCCTTCGCGTCCGCCTCGACCCAGACCGAAATACGCGGCGGACTTCTTCAGTTTATTATTTTACAGGCCCTAAGTCGTATTCGACCTAACAAACCTGCGTCAGCGCAAAGTCGATTCGCCTCAAACATTCCGCCTGTCCCAGCAAATGCAGCGTATCGTGAATCGGCGGGCTGACTGTCGTTCCACTCAACGCGACGCGCAGAGGCTGTGCCACATCTCCCAGCTTCTTTCCCTTTGATTCAGCAAAATGTTTAACCGCATTATCCAACGCCGGCCCCGCCCATTCTTCTACGCCGGCGAGAACGCCGCGCATTTCCTGCAACACCGCGATGCCGTCGTTCTTCTTTAATACCTTATCGACCGCTTTCGGTTCCAACTTCGTCGGCGCATTGAAAAACAGCGCGACATTTTCCGCGAGCTGTTTCAACGTCTTCGACCGTTCCTGTTCCATCTGCAACACATTCTTCAGCCACGCTGGAGAATGATGCGAAACATCGTAGCCCTTCTTCAGCAAAAACGGTTCGACGCGCTTCACCAATTCCGCCGCATCCAACTTACGCATGTATTCGCCATTAATCCATTCGAGCTTCGAGCCTTTCAAACATTCCGAAAGCCATTCAACAATCTGTGCCTCGACTTCCGGGTCCGTCGTCGCTCCACCCGCGGCAACCGGCGGCGGCAACTTGCGGTTGAGCGTAAATTGAGCTGACGCGCTCTTGATTCGATCGAATGAAAATTCGCGAATGATCTCCTCCATCGGCATGACTTCGTGCTCGTTTCCCGGCGACCATCCCAGCAACGCTTCAAAATTGATCATCGCTTCCGGCAACAGTCCGCAAGCCTGATACAACGTGATCGCGACCGGATCGCGGCGCTTACTGATCTTCTTGCCTTCTTCGTTGAAAATCATCGGCAGATGCGCAAAGACCGGAATCTTCGGCGCATTCGGCAATGCGCCTTCCGGCAGTTTGGCGAGCGCTTCGTAAATGAAAATCTGGCGGAACGTATTCTCAACATGATCGTCGCCGCGGATCACATGGCTGATCCGCATGTCCACGTCGTCGATCACGCACGCGAAATTATAAACCGGCATCCCGTTCCCGCGCATGATCACAAAGTCTTTGCCCGTGACGCCGTCCTCTTCCTGATACGTCGCTGCAGGTTTCGCAATCGTCCCTTTGACCGCGTCTTCAAAAACCACTTCGCTGCGGCCGTTCAGATCGACCTTGAGATACAACGCCGGATTCGGATCGGCTGCCGCTTGAGCCTTCTCTTCATCCCACTTGCCTTGCTTCTTCAGCTTCTCGATCTTCCATTCCGGCAACCCGCCCGCGGAATCCTTCTTCGCCCAATACGCGAGCCCCGCCTTTTCAAGCGCATCGCCGACAACCTTATAGTGCCCCATGCGCTGGCTCTGAAAATACGGCGCACACGGGCCGCCAATGTCCGGACCTTCATCCCAATGCAACCCGCACCATTTTAGTCCATTGATGATGATCTGAGTCGCCTCTTCCTTGTTGCGCTGAATGTCCGTGTCTTCAATGCGCAGAATGAACTTGCCGCCGGTTTTGCGAGCATAAAGCCAATTGAAAAGCGCGGTGCGAACTCCGCCGACATGCAGATAGCCAGTGGGGCTTGGAGCGAATCGGACGCGAACGGTCGAACTCGACATGTGTTTCCTTTCAGAAGTTTACAGACGAATGGCATGCCAACGTTCGGCGGGTACGAATTGCGAAGAATTTTGAGCGGTTGCTTTGGCACATCGTTCAATTTCAAACGACTCGTTTAAGATCACAACATAAGCCGTTTCGACATCATTTAAAGTCATTTCTCGATCTCGGCATCGTCCCGATTTCCATACTCGCGCCAGCCGCCGACATAGTTCCGAATGCCGTCGTAGCCCATCATCCAAAGCGTGAAATAAAGGTGCGCGCTGCGCCCGCCGGCTTGATCATAAATTGCAATCGGAAAGTCCCTATCCACATTCGCCAGCCGCAAAATCGCATGAATCTCCTGCGGAGATCGCCACGTTCGTTTGTTCTCCGTCCCATTCATTAACGTCTGCCACGGCAGATTCACCGCGCCGGGAATATGCCCGCCAGCCTTCCCGCGCACCTCCTCGCCCATGTATTCCGCGCGCGCTCGAGCATCCAAAATATTCGCCGTCGGCAATTGTCCCAACACCTTCACGCGCATCCGAAACTGCGGCAAGTCGTTGAATATACACACGCCCCGCAACACCCCTTTCGGCACAAACGTCCCCGTCCCATCAAGCACCGGCATATTCACACTCCACCCGCGCTGTCCTTCGCGCCACTTCGCGACACCTCCATCGAGAATCGAAACCCGATCGTGCCCGTAAACGTGCAACGTAAACCATATCCGCGCAGCCAGGCGCCCATCTTCCTCATCATAGATCACAACGCGCGATTCAGCCGAGATCCCTTCCTGATTGCAGATAACTTTAATCGCCGGCGGCGGCGGCAAATAATTCGGCGGCAGATTCGGATCCTGAAACAAATCCGATTGAATGTTCCGCGCCCCAGGAATGTGTCCCAGCCTAAACGCCGTGTAGTCGCGTCCATCGATCAACACAGTCTTGACTGTCGTATCATCCAGCCATTTACTCAGCGTCGCCGCATCAATCAAGCCATCGGCCCGAGCAAACTTCTCCGGCCCCGCGGCTTCGTTGGCTGGAGTCAATCGCGGCACAGCCGTCGGATCGATCCCCGTTTCGCCGCCGAATGCAAGCAGGGGTGCAAGCGTCCAAATGCACACCCCTCTCGCCAAAAGAGCTTTGATGTTGGTCATGAATGTGTTGCCGTTGTCGTGGGTAGATTGAACACGAGTATCTATTTGTCGTTGAAATTTACGACCGCTCGCACTTAAACTTAATCCTCGCAACCCAAATGACAAACTCCTTTGAAACATTCTCCCCCGGCACCGGCACCAACGAACTCCTCGCGAGACCGTTGCAGTTCTTCAAGGGCGTTGGCCCTGTGAAAGCCAACCTCCTCGCGCGTCTGGATCTGCACACCGTCCAAGACCTGCTCTTCCATTTCCCAACAGCTCACAAAGATCGCGCCAGCGTCACGCCGATCCGTCACCTCCAAGCCGGAAAAGATCAGAACGTCGTCGCCCAGATCATCGACCTCACCGCCAAGCGCTTCAACGGCAAGGAACAGATCTGTGCCTACCTGATGGACGCGGCCGGCGATCAGATCAAAGCCGTCTGGTGGAATCCTTGGGTCGCAGACAAATTGACACCCAACCATTGGGGTTTTTTCACAGGAAAGACATCGACGTTCGGCGCACAACGGCAACTCAACGCCCCCGAATTCGAAGTCTTCGACGATGACGAATTCGACAAATCCTCCGGAGCCGTCGCGACCGGCCCCAGCTTCGGCCGCATCGTTCCTGTCTACAATCTCCGCCCGAAACACCGGACGCCCGACGGCCAGGAATTGCCCGACATTCGCATCAATCAAAACGCCCTGCGCAAGTTCGTCTGGGACGCGCTTGAACTCGGCGCCGCGCAACAACTCCGCGACCAATTGCCCGAATCAGTCCGGGACGATTTCAATCTCATGCCGCTGCCTGAAGCTGTCCGCCAATTCCATTTCCCCGATTCGTTCGACGCCTTAAAAGAAGCCCGCCGCCGCCTCGTCTTCGAAGAACTCTTCATCGTTTCCATCGGCGTCGCGCTGCGTCGAGCTCAAATCGAACGCGCCGCCGTCTCCACGCGTCTGCCATTGGTCCCGGCGATCCTAAAACGCATCCACGCGCGACTCCCGTTTACACTTACTGAAACGCAATCCAACGCCTTCGATCAGATCGCCGCCGACATGGCGCGCACGACGCCGATGAACCGCTTGCTCCAGGGCGACGTCGGCAGCGGGAAAACCGCCGTCGCCGTCGCCGCACTCCTGCTCTGCGTCGCGCACGGACACCAAGCCGTCTTGCTCGCGCCGACCGAAGCGCTCGCGACGCAACATCACCGAACGCTGACGAAACTCCTCGAAAATTCGCGCGTCGAAATCGCCCTGCTGCGCGGGGGCATCACCCCCCACGCGCGCCGGGAATTCCTCGAAAAACTCCGCGCTGGAGCACTCCACATCGCCATCGGCACACACGCTCTTTTGGAACCCGGCGTCATCTTCCAATCGCTCGCATTGGCTGTCGTCGACGAACAGCACAAATTCGGCGTCGCCCAACGCATGGCCCTCCGTGCGAAAGGTCGCGCGCCCCACGTCTTGGTCATGACCGCTACACCCATTCCCCGCACCGTCACCCTGACATTGTATGGCGATCTCGATGTCTCCATTCTCGATCAATCTCCGCCCGGACGCGGCGAAATCATCACCCGTTGGCTGAACGAAGCCGACCGCCCGAAGGCCTACAAATACATCCTCGACGAAGCAAAAAAAGGCCATTCCACTTACATCGTCCTGCCGCGCATCCTCGGCGAATCCACCGCCGATGCCGAACCCGATCCGTTCTCTGATGCAAACTATCCTGAGACACCACCGAAAAAGAAGAAGAAAGCGC
This sequence comes from Planctomycetota bacterium, assembly GCA_025355035.1. Lineage (GTDB taxonomy): Bacteria > Planctomycetota > SZUA-567 > H5-PLA8 > H5-PLA8 > JANXLS01. Next base: position 8,008 of record JANXLS010000237.1, read on the forward strand.
GCCTACCCAAACCCGGCCAAGCAAAATTATGGACCGACGTAAAAGGTGCGGAAGAAGAATTCGAACGCATCAAAGAACATCTTCCGACACTCAAAGTCGAGCTTTTGCACGGTCGCTTATCGCCGGCGGAAAAGCAGCGCGTCCTTGCCTTGCTGGCCGAAGCGAAAATCGACGTACTCGTCAGTACACAAGTCATCGAAGTCGGCATCGACTTGCCGACTGCAACCGTCATGGTGATCGAAAACGCCGAACGCTTTGGTCTCTCATCGCTGCATCAATTGCGCGGACGCGTCGGCAGAAGCGAACGCAAATCGTTCTGCGTTTTCTTCAGCGACACCCTCACGGAAGAGGGCGAGGAGCGATTAAAAGCCTTCGAAAAAACGCGCAACGGTTTCGAAATCGCCGAAACTGATTTCAAATTGCGCGGCCCCGGCCAATTCTTCGGCACACGCCAGAGCGGCATGCCCGAACTCAAAGTCGCCGACCTGCTTCACGACGTTGCCATCCTCGCCCAAGCTCGCGACGCCGCGTTCAAAACCGTCCGCTCCGACGCATCCCTCGTCAAACCCGAACACGCGCCGCTGAAAAAGCGCGTCATCCAAGTCCTCGGCCCCCGCCTCGGCTTGATCGACGTCGGTTAGCATCAAGCGTCAACCACACCCGCACGATCCACCGGGCGTGCAACCACCGCCTTGCGTCGCGCTTCCGTTGTACCAAACCCCCATCCCGCGATACTCC
>JANXLS010000312.1 GCA_025355035.1 Planctomycetota bacterium
CGTGTCCTGGCCCCAATAATCGAACCCGAGATACAGCACGTCGGTCGCGACGACCTGAGCGCTGCCTTCGGACGCGATGGCGGTCAGCGGACCTTCGACGGGGGCTTTGATCGCTCGGTACAGCGTGCGATCTTTCACCCAATAAGCGACCATTGCCAGACCGCCGAGCGCTTTAAAATCGGCCATCTTGGAACCGGTGTAGCTTTCGCCACCGCCTTTTGCGGCGGGCTCTTTCGGCGGTGAATCGTCGTTGGGCGCGCGGAAAATGGCGTCGTTGGCTCGGCCGTCTCCCGCGTTGCCGACGAGGGCGCGCTCGGGGCCGGCCTCGAATGTGCGGACGAACATCAGGCGCTGCTGGCGCGGGAACTTCGAATCGCCCGTGTAGTCGCTGATGAATTTGCATTTCACTTCGGTCGCGCCGATCGGTTCGCTTGTGGCGGCGAGACGGATGTCGTCGGCGAGGATGTCGATCACGCCGCCGGCTTTTTCATACTGCGCGCGGCGGCGTTCACCGAGCTTCCATTGCGCGACGACTTCCTTCACCATCAGGAACATGAACGCGGCCATCATGACGAAGATGGCGAGCGTCACGAGGACTTCGACGAGTGACAGGCCGCGCGGGTTTCGTTGGGAGCGGAGGGTGAGGAGCGCGCGTGCGGAAGATGCACGGCGTTGCGTGTTGGGCGCGGTCATCGCTTCTCCACTTCATCGAGACGGCGCATGATCAGCGGGGAGTCGTATCGAGCACGGATTTTCTCGATTGAAAAAGTGCGTTTCCAGTCCAAACCGTTGCCTTTGTTGAAAGCTCCTGAGAGGTATTTCCAATAGACGCGGACTTCCATTTGATCGGCGGAGATGCCTTCGCGCCCGGCGAATTTCAAGGCTTTCTTTCCAGTGAATTCGAAAAGTCCGCCTTCGCGATTCGTCGGATCGGCTTCCCAAGCGGGTTTGCCGTCGAAGCGGACGATGACACGCGGAACACAGTTCGACGGGACGATCGGTTGTTCGTCTGTTCCGACGACATCAAATTCCAAACCGTACCATTTTCCGCTCGACGCGCGATAGCCGGATTGGATGAACGCGAGGCCGTCGCCGTCGTACGTTACGGCGTTGCGATCCCAATAACGGAAGGGAAGGCAGCGGACGATGTCGTTGATTTCATGATCTTCGGGGCTGGTGCCGAAGCGCCCTCGGAAATAGCGGATGCCATTCAAGGAATTGCCATTGAGCTTCTTCCACGAAATGATTTCGTTGTTGATCCAAGCGTAACCTTCTTTCGGAAAGCCCTTCGCGTCGGCAACGGTGAACGAGTCGGCCATGGCTGTCAAATTTCCTTTCAGATGGGTGACAGGCATGGCGTCGAGGAGCATGATCTGTGCGCCGACGGGATGCTCGACGGCTTTTGTGTTCAACACGCCGCGTTTGACGTTCGTCAATTGCGAGACGGTCTTGTTGACGATGTTGGCGTGAAGTTCGTGAGCGCTTGTACAGGGATTGATCCAACGGCGATCGGCTTTGTTTTTTTCGGGCGGCTTGTCTTTCAATGGCGGAAAGGTGTCGGCGTAATATTGAACCTGCCCGGAACCTACGGCGGTGAAATAAATGAGTTCGTCTTCGATGCGGGCGAGGCAACCATTGGACGGCCAGTTGAGCGGATTGGTTGGGCTTTGGAAACTCTGGCCGTTGGCGTTGGGGGCGGCCCAGGCATCGTAATTTTCGACGAGGATTTGTTCTGCGCCCGCTTCCAGTCCCGTGCCATCGAGATTCATGGCGATGCGCCCGCCTATGGAATTGAGCGTGTTGACGCGGACTTCGTCAACGTCGCCACTGACTTTGCCTTCGCTGTTTTTGTCGGAACAGACGTGGCGTTTTGCGTTCACGGCGTCCGGAAGTTCGCCGGTGGGCCAATGCAGGAAGCGCGTTGTGTTCGTTGGGTAGCGGCGGGAGACGAAATCGTTGAGGCCGACGTAATAGTCGAAGCCCCAATTGGTGAATCGCAGATTCGGGCAGGGTTGATTATTCGTGTTGGCGTATTGGTGCATGTACGCCTGTTTGACCCAGCGCAGATCGCCGTCCTGCTTGCCTTGTTCGACGATTGAAACTTCGCTGATGCCTTCTTCGCCGTAAGGCGAATCGTGAATGAGCGCGACGTCGCCGGTTATCGCGGCCGCCGCTGCTGCCGCGGCGGCAGCACCGTTTCCGTTGGCGGGCGGATTGCCGGTGTCGGCGGTGGGATCACCGACGGCTGAAGGGTCCCAGCCTCCGCAATGCGGTGCGCTCATGCGGATGACGGGAATCACTTTTGCAGACTTGCTGTGTGAACTTGAAATGCCTTTTGCTTTTCCCAAATACAGATAGTCGCCAATGCCGAAGACGTGGCGGAAGCGCCAGATGCCGACGTTGGGCTGGTTGGTCTTCGGGACTTCGGGATTCCCGGTTCGAATTGTGCTGGGAGTGCCGTGAATGAGATAGGCGACGAGCAGGTGTTTTCCATCCATGTCGCGCTTGTCGTTGTAATCGATCCACTCCACTTTCTTGCTGTCGGTCTCGTCGTCGAGTTGGATGATTCCGGGGACGTCGTAGTCGGTGCTGTTAGAAATGGCGACACTGCAAAGCGAGACGCCCGTCCGGTTGTGCAGGTTTCGCGCGGGAGAGGTGACGCCCCCACTGCCTTGCGCGCGCTGAAGCTTGTTGAATTCCCAGGTGCCGTTGGCGCCTTTTTTCTTGGAGCCGTAATAGATGCATTCGCCTTCGACGGTGATGAAGCCGTTCTTGGGAAAGTCGCTGGCATCTTCGACGGGAATCTTGTCGACGGCGGAATCCAAGACGAAATTCGGATTTGCTTTCGGCGGGAAACTGACGCGCGTGTGCGTCTTCGATGCCATCGGCAGATCTTCGCTCAACGTTGCGTTTCCGGCGACGAGGTCCTGTGCTGTGTTGTTGACGTAGCCAAATGGAACGACCCATTCGCCGGACTTGTGTTTGACGATGGCGCTCATGCGTGCGCCGCGGTAGATGCCAGTGAACGTTCCGCCGTTGTGCGACGTGTACTCGATGATTTCTTCGCCGATCTTGATCGCTCCGGCTTTTGGAAAATCCTTGCCATCGCCGTCGGAGAGCGAGATGGATTGCGAATCGGCGTTGGTCAGGCCGAGATCGGTACCCAGCCGACCGCCGGGTTTGAATTGGAGCTGCTTGGGATCGTTTTTCGGAAAGGGCTGCGCATCGACTCGAATTTCCTGTCCGCCGGGATGGCTTGTTTTCCATGAACCGGCGATGTGGTACCAGTCGCCCGTATTGAACGTGATCG
>JANXLS010000315.1 GCA_025355035.1 Planctomycetota bacterium
CGCCCGAAGCGCAACTCGACATTCCGACGTCGTTTATCCCAATCGATGACATCTTCAAAACAATCGGCTCCCATTGCAAGGCACGCGTCAAACTTCTGCTCGTCGATGCCTGCCGCAACGATCCAACCGACGGTCGCCCCGATACCGCCGCAACGCTTGCGCGCCCCTTCGATCCCGATCCGCCCAGCGGCGTCGCGGCGTTCTTCAGTTGCGCGCGCGGTCAAGGCTCCTTTGAGACCGGTAAACTCATGCACGGCCTGTTCTTTCATCATGTGATTTTGGGCTTGAACGGAGCGGCGGAAGACGTCACCGGCGACATCACGCTCCCGTCGCTTGAAAATTATCTCGTGCGCGAAGTAGCGCTTTCCATGGAAAAATACCGCCCCAATCCGAAATACGTTCAGACCCCGCGCGTACTGAATTCGATTCGCGAGCCTGTTGTCTTGAAATACGCCAGCGCACCCACTTCGCCCCAGGGCGAGCCCAAGTCCATCGCCCTTCACGGGGCCGGTGAGACTCTCTCCGCCGCGCAACTCTCCGCGCGAGCCGGCGAGTACTCAAAAAGCCATCCCGGAATTCAAGTCGATCACCGAGGCGCTGCGCAGGCTGGAATTGCCGCGCTCAAAGCGCGAGCCGCTCATTTTGCTGCATCGGATGTTCCACTGACAAACATCGAGCGCTTCAAAGGTCCCGCGCTTCTCGAAATCCCAACCGCCTCTGCGCCGATGATTCCGATCTACAATCTTTCCGGCATTAAAAACCTCGCGCTTGATGAGCACGTTCTCGCTGAAATTTATCTCGGGCGCGTCACGAATTGGAACGATCCGCAAATCGTTGCACTCAATCCCAACACAATTCTTCCGGAAAAACATATCGTCGTCGTCCATCGCTCAGACGCCACCGCGACGACGCAACTTCTCAGCACGTATTTCAGCAACGTCAGTAACGTGTGGCAGAAATCCATTGGGACTGGGATGCTCATCAAATGGCCGGTCGGTGCGACTGCAGCCAGCCAGGACGAACTCCAGCGGATTTTCAATGGCGTCGAAGGCGCGTTCAGTTGTGTGGAATGGAATTTCGCCGAAAGCAAAAAGCTCCCGACGGCGTCGATGCCAAAGCTGATTCAAGGCACGACGAATCTGGTTGTCTATCAGGATCTGACCTACCTGCACAACCGCCAAACCGCCATAGAACTGGTGAACTACCTCACGTGGTACACGGCGGGTGATCCCAGCGCGCACGCCTTGATCAACACGATCGTCTTCGAAGGGCAACCCCTCACAAAGTAGCCGCACCCCACAGTCGAAACCCAATCACAAGTTCATGAACTGCGTTTTCAATCGTGTCTTCGTTTCAATTGCGCGCACTACTTCGCCGGAAACAATTCCGCGACCGATCCGTCGTCGTGTCCGATCAAAATCCGTTCAGCCGTCCCGAGGAAAAGTCCTGTGTCCACGACGCCCGCAATTTCAAGTATCTTCGCTTCCAATTCGCGCGCGGCGTGACCGTTTGCGATCGGGTGGCTCGACGCGCAATCCAGCGTCAAATTGCCATTGTCGGTGATGAACACCTTTCCATCCGCCAATCGTACCGTCGGCGTCAGACCCAACGCTTTCAATTTCCGCGTCACGTAACCCTGGGCGAGCGGAATTGTTTCGACCGGAATACGTCCGCGTTCTCCAAGCGTCTTAACGAGTTTTTCAGGCCCGATCAAAATTACCTGCCGTTTCGACGCGGACGCAACGATCCGCTCGCGCACCAACGCGCCGCCCCAGCCTTTGATCATATCCAAATTCGGCGCCACTTCGTCAGCTCCGTCGATCGTTAAATCGAGTTCGACGTTTTCCGTCAATTCAATCAGCGGAATCCCCAACTCAAGCGCGAGTTTTTGCGAAGCGACGGACGTCGGGACGCCGTGCACTCGAAAGCCCTGTTTCACCCGCGCGCCCAATGCGCGGATGAACGCATGTGATGCTCGCCCAGAGCCCAAGCCGACGAGCGAACCTTCGGCGATCATGTCGAGCACACGTGTGGCCACCGCCATCACTGCAGGATCATCGCTCCCGCCTTTTGACGCGTTTTTGATGCTGGATTCCGCCATGTTTGACACGCTCCCGAGAAGACTTTTGTGAATAAATAAGCAATGAACGGATGATCGTTTTGCTTAGAAATCTTTCTTGTACTGAATTAAATTCGTCTCAGCCTTCCAACCGCTCTTTTCATAAAGTCGTCGAGCTTCGGCGCGCGCCGCGTCGGTTCGCGACATCAATCGCAGATGCTTCGCGCC
>JANXLS010000348.1 GCA_025355035.1 Planctomycetota bacterium
CCGCATGATCCGAGATATAGCGAAAGACCAGAATCCCAACCGGCCCAACCGCATCGAACCCCGAGCGGTAAAACGCCGGCCCAAGCAGTACGATCTACTCAACAAACCCCGCGAAGTCCTACGAAAACAACTTCGGGGAGCGGCTTAAGTATGTGCCATTCGGGACAGAGGACGCATTCTTTTACGTCGCAAAACACAATGTGTCCTCTGTCCCGGAGTTTCAGTGCGGATGCGGAAAGAAGCATTAAATCGCAAAAAACTTTTCGCCGGCACAAGACGTCGGGAAATCAGGGAAATCAGTGACAGAGCACTCGCTTTTATAACCATCGGTGTATTAAAAAGCGTGTGCGCTGTCCAGGATTTCCTTATGATTCATCTGTCCCCATTCAGAATATTGTTGTTATGTCTTTCCGCTCTGCCGTATCTGATGTATTCGTCAGCAGCTTGGGCGGGGGAAGAAAATTCAAAGCCGGCGGCGACCGCCCCGGCTCTTGATGCCCGGAATTTGCTCGAGTGGGGTAAGAAGGGCTCGGGGCCGGGCGAGTTCAACGTGCCCATATCGATCGCAGTCAGCCCGTCAGAGGAGGTTTTTGTAGTCGATCATTACAACGCGCGCGTGCAGCGATTCGCGAAAGATGGAAAGTTCATCGGTGAATTTTCCGGGGGGCCAAGTCCCAGCGGAATTGCGATCGATAAGGACGGAAACGTCTATGTCGGCCACTTTGGAGACATCCCGAAGGGCAGCAAGGACAACCAGCGCACCCCCGCCAACATCATCGTCTTTGACCCCTCCGGAAAGTTCCTTCGCCAATGGGGACGCACCGGCGACGGCGATGGCGAATTCAATATGCCTGGCGGCATGGCATTCGACCGGGACGGACTGCTGTACGTCGCCGACCAGACCAATCACCGGATTCAAGTCTTCGATCCTACCGGAAAGTTCATCCGCAAATGGGGCGAGTATGGGAGCAAGCCGGGTCAGTTTGGGGGAAATGAGCCGATCAAATCCCGCGTCGGCGGCCCGCAATTCGTCACGTTCGATCGCGAAGGAAACGTCTATACCACCGAAGCCGAACTGGGTCGCATTCAGAAGTTCACACCGATGGGCAAATTTTTGATGTCATGGGGCGACAACCAGGACAAGCCGGGTTCTTTCGGCGGCAAACTCGCGGGGGACGTACCTCATTCCGGCGGGCTCAAGGGACCCATTGCCCTGTGCTTCGATAAGGAAAACCGGCTGTGGATTTCTGCCGTCTGTGGCCGCGTTCAGGCGTTTTCAACCCAAGGGCAGTATCTCGGTGGCTTTGGTTTCGAGCAGGGGAGCAAGTCAGGCCAGTTTTGGGCGCCTCACGGCGTGGCAGTCGATCGCGAGGGCCATCTTTATGTGGTTGACGCATTGAACCATCGGATACAGAAGTTTGCGATATCGAAGTAGTCCAGGCGGGTGGCACCGGAACGCATTTGAATTCAGCTTGCGCTCCGCTGGGTGCCACTGGTAGGTAACCCCTACCAGTGCGGATGCGAAAAGAAGCATTAAATCGCA
>JANXLS010000349.1 GCA_025355035.1 Planctomycetota bacterium
GACCATCGGGGCCGTTTTTGTTGAGGGCAATCGGAAATAAATAAACCGCAAGATGCGCCTCGAATACGATCGAAATCTTGCTGGTTTATTTCTTTCCGACTGCCTGATTGTCTTCGTTTTTCATTTCCCGATTCGCCGATATACTTCCGCTCATGGCTTTGATCTCCGTCAAAAATCTGGTGAAAGAATACAAGACCTACGACCGCCGCGAAGGGCTGAGCGGAGCGTTTCTGGACTTATTCAAGCGCGATTACAAAACGCTGCGCGCCGTGGACGACATTTCGTTTGATATTGAACGCGGCGAGATGGTCGGCTACATCGGCGCAAATGGCGCAGGCAAGTCGACCACGATCAAGATGCTGTGCGGCGTTCTGTATCCGACGTCCGGAAACATCGTCATCGACGGGCGCGTTCCCGTGGTGGATCGCGAAGCGCATGTGCGAAACATCGGCGCGGTGTTCGGGCAACGTTCGCAATTGTGGTGGGATTTGGCGGCGGGCGAATCGCTGCGATTGTTGGGACGAATCTACGGCGTGGAGCGTTCCGAATTCGACGCGCGGATGGCCGAATTCGAAGACGTGTTGAAACTCAAAGACTTTCTCAAAACGCCGACGCGAAAGTTGTCGCTGGGACAGAAGATGCGCTGCGAGTTGGCGGCGTCGCTGATCCACAATCCGAAGATCGTCTTCCTTGACGAACCGACCATCGGACTCGACGTCGCAGTCAAGCAATCGATCCGCGACTTCGTCAAACGGATCAATCAGGAGCGCGGGGTGACGGTCATCCTGACGACGCACGACCTGCGCGACATCGAGGAGTTGTGTTCGCGCGTCTTCATCATCGACAAGGGCAAACAAGTTTTCGATGGAACACTCGACAAACTTCGCGAGAAGGCAACGGACTTCGCGCAACTGACTTTCACGCTGACGCATGAATTCCAAAAGGATTGGACGCCGGAAGGGCTGCCGCAAACAGGTGTGCAGTGGAAGGCAAAAGGCGCCGGGTTGACGGCGATTCTGAGCAAAACAGCGCCGCCGCGAACGGACGTTATTCGCGCGGTGCTCGACACCTTTGGCGCGGAGATCGAAGACATCAAGATCGATGAACCGGGAATCGAGCACATCGTCAGTAAAATTTACGAAGGGACGAATTGAACGGCGAACAGCTTTTACCTCGAAATTCGCGGTAAAAAAAGCCGTTCGTTAAGGATCGACATGCAGATCACAGCACCCATTCCCCGGCCGCGATCGTTCGGGCTTGCTCACAAGTTCGGGCTGATGTTTGAATTTTTGCGGTCGAGTTATTTGATCATGCTGGCGCACCGTGTTCGATATATGGTGGGTGTGTTGAACTACATGACGTATGTCGCGGTCAACTATTATCTGTGGGAGTCGCTGTACGCGGGGATTCCCAAAGGGGAAGCGCCGGGCGGATACACGCTGGGCGAAATGAGCACGTATGTCAGCGTCGGATGGATCATGCGCAGCGCATATTTTTCGAACGCCGACAATATTCTCGCGGCGCGGATCAACAAGGGCGAGATCAATTCGGATCTGCTGCGGCCAGTGTCGCTGTTTCTGCAATTCTATGGCGCCGCCTTGGGCGAGGCGCTTTTCCGCGCGATGTTCATGGCGTTGCCTGTGTTGATCCTGGCGCTCTTCGTCTTTAACATCGCTCCACCGGCCAACGTTGTCGCGACGGTCTGTTTCGCGTATAGCGTGCTGCTGGCATTCCACATCTTCTTCGCAATCAATTTTCTGACCGGCCTGATCGCGGCGTGGACCGAGAAGATCCAAGGCTTCCTGTGGGCGAAGTTCATGTTGCTGCAGTTTCTGTCGGGACTGCTCTTTCCGCTGTCGTACCTACCGCCCAAACTGGAGCAGCTGTTTGCCTGGCTGCCTTTCGCCGGGATGTCGTATACCCCGTTGCAAATCTATTTGGGCCGCGTGACCGGCGATGGACTTCGCAACGAATTGGTCAAACAAACGCTCTGGACGATCGCGTTGTTGTGGCTGTGCGACGTCATGTGGTCGCGGGTGAAGCGCCGGCTGGAGACACTGGGCGGCTGAAAAATGAGTTGAGGGTACGAACCCAACGAACTAAAATCGCAGTGGAACTGTGGAGGTTTATCGCTTAATTCCGCGATCATCAAACACTCTGAACAGTCTGCCGGTTTTAACTCTGGCGGACGCGGATTGCGTTTTAAGCGATCGTTCCTATGCCTTAAAATTTCATACTCATACGCGGTCTCGTTTCATCCCATGTTCAAACGCCTCTCCCTCCATTTCCGAATCGCCTTTCATTACTGCGCACAAGCGTTGAAGATGAACATGGAGTATCGTCTCGACTTCTTCGCCGAATGCCTCGCAGCGCTGGCCATGCAGTACACGAAGTTGCTGACGCTGCAGATTCTCTTCGACAAATTCCATTCGCTGCACGACCGCAACGGGCGCGTTTGGACGCAGCACGAAGTCTTCTTCATCTTCGGATTTTCGCTGCTTCCCATGGGCCTGTTCAGCGCGTTTGCGATGAACTTCTACCAGTTCTCGGACAAGTACCTCGTCGGCGGCGAAATGGATCGTCTGCTGATGCGTCCGCTGTCGTCGCTTTTTCAACTGATCATGGAAGGCATCGCGTTCGATTTCATCCCGGATTTGGGATTGGGCATCGTCGTGATCGCCACCGCCTGGCCACATCTTGGGACGCAGTTTTCGCTGCTGATGCTGGGACAATTGATCCTTGCCGTGATCGGTGCGTGGTGCGTGTTGACCGGCGTTTTCCTCGTGATGATTTCGCTGTCGTTCTGGTCCCAGGACCGATTGAGCATCCTCCCTCCCGTTTACAATCTACTGAATTTCGCGACGTATCCGCTGACGATTTTCAAATCACTTGTCCAGATTTTCCTGACCTGGGTCATCCCATTCGGCTTCGCCGCGTTCTATCCCGCAGCGGGATTTTTGGCGAATCCTGAGACGTTCCGAACCTACAGTCTGCTCTCGCCCGTCGCCGGATTGGTCTGCATCACCATCGGTATTCTGACATGGCGCAGCGGGTTGAAACGTTACTCCGGAGCCGGTACTTAAAGCCTCCCAACGAAACACGCGAATCAGTCGTCTTCTTTTTTCAGCTGCTTGCCCGGCTTTGCGGCCGGTGCATCTTTCCGAGCCAACGCGCTGTATTCCTCCAATTGCTTCGTCCACTTCTCCGACAACTCCTTCACTTTCTCCGGCATCGTTTGCGCGAGGTTGTATGCTTCGGCGCGATCGGTGCGGCAATTGTAGAGTTCCCACGCCGCATCCTTGCCCGCCGCGACGATCTTGAAATCGCCCGCGCGCAACGCCCGGTTGCCTTCGTGCTGCCACCAGATCGTTTCGTGCGTGACCGTGTCGTCTTTCGCGAAGAGCGGTAAGAGGCTTTTGCCCGGAGCCGCGGGCACGGGCTTGCCGTTCCAATCCGCCCCGGGCTTTCCACCCGCCAGTTCCAACAACGTCGGCACGACATCGACCAGATGCCCGGGCGCGTGACGCAGTTCGCCTTTCGCCGCAATGCCCTTGGGCCACTGGACGATCAACGGCGTCGAGATGCCGCCTTCGTGAACCCACGTTTTGTGACGGCGGTACGGCGTGTTGCACATCGTTGACCATCCCGGCCCGAGGCACAGGAACGTTGCAGCCGAACCCCTCGGCGCGTTGGGATCGTTGCCGTCGCCGCGAAGCATCATCTCGGCGCTCGCTCCATTGTCGGAGAGAAAAAGAATCAGCGTGTTGTCCAGCGCGCCCATCGCTTTGACCTGCGCGATCACGCGACCGATTTCCTGGTCCATGCGATCGACCATCGCCGCGTGGATCGCCATTTTGTTCGCCTGAAATTCGCGCTGGCCGTCGTTCAAAGTGTCCCATGCGACGGGGCGATTGACTTCGTTCGGCCCGAGCTTCGTGAGAACATTCGCGAACGCGTACGGCGGGCCGAGTTCGCGTT
>JANXLS010000398.1 GCA_025355035.1 Planctomycetota bacterium
TTCCACTTTCCAATAACTTGGTGAACCCAACCACTGCCACAGCATAGTTGCCTTGTTCAAAATCTAATTGCGCACGTTGAAACAATGCCTCATCGATAAAGCGCGAACGTGGATAATTCTTTATCACCAGATCTAAAGCACTGGCCGCTTCTTTATAGTTACCTTGAATAGAATAAATATTGCCCGCTTGAAGATAAGCATAGTCAATATCAGGAGAGTTTAGTGCAATTGCTTTTTTGTAATTGACAAGTGCTTCTGGGTATGATTTTGTAACGTAGTAACAATCAGCCAAGCGTAACGTGGCATCATTTAGATTACTTGTTTGATTAGAAGCTTTGTTGACATGGCGCTTGATCGACGCTCGCGGCCAGACCAAGGCGACGGAGTATTTTGTGGACCCGAACGTGTTGCGCATGTTGGAATACAAGGGCGCGACGACGTTGAAGGGCATCGAGAAGCACCGTCTGCGGGAGCTGATTTTGAAGGATTTAGAAATTTATAAGCGGGCGAGTATCGGCGATATTCATTCACGGATTGGTCTTGAGATTCCAAGGCGGAAAGTAAAGCACGAGCTAAAACAACTTTCGATTGGGGGCATTATTGGGCGCGATGGTTCTGGGAGGACCACTGTTTATCTTTGGACAAAAACACTATGAATCAACCCGGTTTTGCGGATTAAAATGGCCCAATAATTGACCTAAAAACTATTAAGTGCTTTGAAATGAAACACTTCTATTGGACAAAAAAGCGCCGAATCAACGCAATCGTGTCCAATAACGTGCGAATAGAAACGTCGATAAGGTAACTCATGGCCTACACCGACATCAACAGCGAAGATCGGCTCGTGCAGAAGACCTTCGCGGAGTACCTGCAACGGCAGCTCGGCTGGGAGAGTGTCTACGCATGGAACGACGAGACCTTCGGGCCGGCCGGGACGCTGGGGCGCACGGATACAAAGGAGGTCGTGCTCACGCGGGATTTGAGCGCGGCGTTGACGCGGCTGAATCCGCAGTTGCCGCCGCCAGCCATCGCCGAGGCAGTGCGTAAGCTGACGCGGCATGATTTCTCGCGCTCGCTGCTCCAGCATAACCAGGAATTTTATCACTTCATCCGCGACGGCGTGCCGGTTGGTTTCCGCGACGCCCAAGGGCAACTGCGCGAAACAAAGGCGCGGGTGATTGATTTCGCCAACGGCACGACCGATGGCCAGCCGAACAACCGCTTCATTGCCGTCCGCGAATTGAAGATCACTGGGTTGCGCACGCCGGGATACAACCGCCGGGCCGATCTGGTTTGTTTCGTGAACGGTCTGCCGCTGGTGTTCATCGAATTGAAAGCAGTCTACCGGAACATCCGCGCCGGGTTCGACGGTAACCTGCGCGATTACCTCGACGAAAACGTGATCGCCCACGCCTTTCACCACAACGCGCTGCTGATCGTCAGCAACGGGCATCGCGCCCGATACGGATCAATCACCAGCAAATGGGAGCACTTTTCCGAATGGAAGCGGCAGGACGAAAGCGACAAAGGCAGCGTGGACGCGGAGGTGCTGCTCAAAGGTATGCTGGCCCACGACCGGCTGCTGGACATCGTTGAAAACTTTGTCCTTTTCGACGCCAGCAAGGCCGGCGCGGCGCGTAAGATCATCGGTAAGAATCACCAGGTCATGGGCGTGAACAACGCGGTCGCATCGGTCTCACGGCAGGAGGAACTGAAAAAAGAGTTCCCGCCGGAGAAGCGGCTAACGTATCGCGTGGTGGATGTTCCCAGGGAAGAGGCGACCGACAGCGACATGCTCCCGGCCCTGCGAGCGGCCGCGGACGAACCGAACAAGAATACGCTGACGCTGGTGGAATCGGCACATCCCGATCTCGGCAAGCTCGGTGTGTTCTGGCACACGCAGGGCAGCGGCAAATCGTATTCGATGGCGTTCTTCGCAGAGAAGGTGCGGCGGAAAATCTCGGCAAAATTCACGTTCCTGCTGATGACCGACCGCAACGACCTCGACAGCCAGATTTACCGCACGTTTGTCGGCTGCGACGTGGCCAACGAACAGACGCCGCGTGCCAGTTCCGGCGAAGTGCTGCGGGCACTGCTGAAGGAGAATCACCGCTTTATTTTCAGCCTGATCCACAAATTCAACCAGGACGTGAATCCGAAGGAACCGTACAGCGCCCGCGATGACATCATCGTCATATCGGACGAAGCGCACCGGACGCAGGCCGGCAAACTTGCCCGCAACATGCGACTGGCACTGCCAAACGCCGCGTTCATCGGCTTCACCGGCACGCCATTGTTCAAACACGACAATCTCACCAAGCGTATCTTTGGCGGCTACGTCTCGAAGTACGACTTCAAACGCTCCGAGGAAGACGGTGCGACCGTGAAACTCGTCTATGAAAACCGGGGCGAGAAGCTGGGACTGGCGCGACTGGATCTCAACGATCGGATCGCCGACGCCGTGGCGGTAGCGGACCTCGACCCGGATAAAGTGGCGTTGCTGGAAAAGCTGCTGGGGCAGGATTACGAAATCATAACCGCCGACGACAGGTTGGATAAGATCGCCGCGGATTTTGTAGAGCACTGCACAACCCGCTGGGAATCCGGCAAATCCATGCTTGTGTGTATTGACAAAATCACCTGCGCCCGAATGTATCAGCGCATCATTCCGCGCTGGCAGACAAAGCTGGCGGCAGTGCAGGCGAGTATCCCGCATAAGGAGGCGGAACTGCACGCCTGCACGGAACAGAGCCAGCGGGACGCCGCAACAAAACAGTTGTCGCAGTTGCGCGGCCAGGCGAAATGGATGGAAGAGACGATTGTCGAGATCATCATCAGCGAAGGGCAGAACGAGGTATCGGATTTTCAGAAATGGGGCTTCGACATCATCCCGCACCGCGCTCGGATGAAACAGGGATTCGAG
>JANXLS010001110.1 GCA_025355035.1 Planctomycetota bacterium
TTCACCGCCAGCGTCAGCGCATCAATCGCCGTGTTGCCCGTCACGTAAATACGTTCGTTCGGAATACGTTCGCCGCGCAGATTTTCAGCCGCGCCTTCGGTCGGCGCGAAGCACCATCGACAAATCGGATCGACGAGTCGACGATTCATCTCCTCCGGCCAGGGCGCTTCCAAATTGTACGTCCGCAATCCCGCTTCAACGTGACCCACCGGAACGCGTTCATAAAACGCTGCCAGCGCCGACGCCAGGCACGTTGTCGTGTCGCCGTGCGTCAGAACCGCATCTGCTTTGCATTGCCGAATTGCATCGCGCACCCCCGTCAACGCCCGAGCCGTCAACGTCGCCAAATCCTGCCCCGGCGTCATTAAATTCAAATCGATCTCAGGCACCAAATCAAATATCGCCAGCGCCGAATCCAGCATCTCGCGGTGTTGAGCTGTGACGCATAAAACGGTCTGGAGCTCCGGACGCACTCGCAATGCATGAACGACCGGCGCCATTTTGATGGCTTCGGGCCGTGTACCGACAACTACCATGACCGTTCTCATTCCGGCATGATAAAATAGTGACCTCCGGTTTGCAATCAGCAGACGCATCGAATCGTATCCAGATGCGATTTTAGGTTTCAATATCATCCCGCGGTGTAAGCTATCCGCATGACCAAATCATTAACTTCGATCATTCTCCTAACGATTTCATTCAGTATCTGTTCCGCCGAAAACGCCACCTTATTTACCGCAAAAGGCGAACGTCTGGACGGTCCGGCGAGCAGTACCGGCGGCGCTATTCGAGTCGGTCCGACAACAGTGCCCTTCAAGGACATCGTCGTTGTTCGTTTCTCGCCGGAGTTGCCGCCTGGACATATCGATTCCGGCGTCTACCTGCGCGGCGGCACGATGTTAACGGGGACGTTGCTGTCGTTGATCGGCGACGACGCGGACGTGGCCAGTTCGGCCTTTGGCACCCTCAAACTCAAGCGCGACGACATCGCCGGCGCGTATTTCCCCCTCCCCTCAGGCCAGCTCGAAAACATGCCTGCCATGGCTCATTACTCGGGCGTTTTGGCGGCGACAGTCGGATCCTATCGAGCGCCCTTCTCACCCGGCAACGGCTGCCGCGTTCGCTTCGCCGGGCTGGATGAAATGCTGGCCGAAAAGTTGATGCGCGTGGGGTCCGAACAAATTTTATTGACCACCAAAAGCAAGTCGATCGAAACCGTCAAACGCCAATTCGTCCGCATGCTCGAATTGAACCCACCCCCATTGCCCGCTCCATCGCCTGACGAAGAAAAGCTCGGATCGGAAGTCGTTGTTCGTTTGAAAGCTGGCGATCTGTTGCGCGGACGTTTGATCAAGATCAACGATACAGTGTTGACTCTCCGAGTCCCCGGATTGGGCGACAAGGATGTTCCACGGGCTTTGTTAGCTGCACTTTTCCTTTCCGGCGGACCACTTGATACGTCCCCCGCCCAGACCTGGCTCTCGTCGCTCAAGCCCGAAAAATCAGTCCACACGCCCGTCTTCGATTCCGAATTTCCGGCACGGTTTGATGCGACTGTTGACGGTGGCGACATGCAGATTCACGGCCAACCGTTCGAACGCGGCATCGGAGTCCACTCGAAATCCGAACTCGTCTTTAAACTCGATGGAGCGCCCCGACGCTTCTTTTCAATGATCGGCATCGACGCCGAAACAAACGGTCGCGGCGGCGTAACGGCGCGCGTGCTGGCGGATGGAAAAGAAGTCTGGAAGTCCGGCGAGATTACGGCTAAAGACGCCGTAAAGATAGTGAGCGTGGATCTGGGCCCGACGAAAACCTTGACGCTCGAAGTGGACTACGGAAGCGACGGCGATGACAGCGGCGATCACTTCGATTGGGGCTGGGCGTCGGTCATCAAATAGAATCGAAACTCAAGGGGAGACTGCGTGAAAGCATCTGCATCCGTTCGCGTGGCGCTCATTCAAATGAGCTGCTCGAAGGACATTCAACCCAATCTCGACAAGGCGCTCCAACGCATCGAAGAGGCCGCGCAAAAAGGCGCTAACGTCGTCTGTTTGCAAGAGCTCCATTGCTCACACTATTTCTGTCAATCCGAGGACGACGCCTGTTTCGAATTCGCAGAAACCATCCCCGGCCCATCAACGGAAGCACTTTCTGCCGCTGCTAAAAAGCACGGCATTTTGCTGATCGGCAGTCTTTTCGAAAAGCGCACCGACGGTCTGTATCATAACACCGCCGTCGTCTTCGACAAAGACGGCTCGCTCGCCGGAACGTATCGCAAGATGCACATTCCGGACGATCCATGCTATTACGAAAAGTTCTATTTTACGCCGGGCGACGCCGATCCGGGATTCAAAGCCATCACGACATCCGTTGGTAAAATCGCAGTGCTCGTGTGCTGGGATCAGTGGTATCCCGAAGCCGCGCGACTCGCCGCGTTGAGCGGAGCACGGATGCTCTTTTATCCAACAGCCATCGGCTGGCACATCGCCGATGCGACCGACGTCAAGAAAGGCCAAACCGACGCATGGGAGACAATTCAACGCTCTCATGCAATCGCGAACGGCTGCTTCGTCTGTTCGGTCAATCGCGTTGGCCGCGAGGGCAACTTAGATTTCTGGGGCGGATCTTTTGTCGCCGATCCGTTCGGGAAAATAATCGGAAAATCATCGCATAATAATGAAGAGATCCTCTACGCCGACTGCGACATGACCCGCATCGATTGGACCCGCCGGCACTGGCCTTTCCTGCGCGATCGACGCGTGGACGCCTATGGAAATTTGACGCGGCGCTTTATCGATTAGCCTTCCGCAACACATCGTCGCGCATCGTATTTTCGTTTTGCCAAAAAAAAGCGGATCTGACGGTTTCTTCCGCCAGATCCGCTTTTCTGTCCTCGCATCTACTTCTTCGGCAATTCCTTCACGACCACATTCTTCACCCAGACTTCACTGCCCAGGTTGTGCTGCTGAAAAGCGAAATGGCCCTTCATGTAGGTGTTTTTTTCATCGACGTAATCGACAGCGACTTTGTCGTTCACTTTGATGATGATGTGGTTGCCTTCCGCGATGACTTCCTGTGTGAACCACGTGTCCGGCGGGACGAGCATTTCTGTCACGTTTTTGAAATTGTACAAACTACCCGTGCGCTTCGGATCACTGTGGGTGCTGTTGACCTGCGCTTCATACCCCTTCGGGAACCCGTTGCCGAATTTCGTGCGGATATACTGACCGCTGTTGCCCTTGTCCTTGATCTTGATTTCAGCTTTGAACTGAAAGTTTTCATAATCGTCGCGCGGACTGAAAATGTGGCTTACGCCGCCTTCCGCATGGAGCACACCGTCCTTGAATTCCCACTTCCCATCTTTCTTCGGATCGCCTGCGACGACCTTCTTTTCCGTGTCACTTTCTTCCACTTTCGACTTCGCATCGCCCGGAGCGACCTTCCAATCCTTGAACGACTTCTCATCAAGGATCGTCACCCATCCTTCTTCCGCGCGCACCGCAAATCCAAACGTCAACACAACCACCGCCATCAACCAACCAAACACACTTCGCATCGCCCATTCTCCAAAAATGTGAACATCGAAAAAAACTGAAACGGAGCCGTCTGAATACGCCGAAGTACTTCGCTTGGCGGATCTTTTTAATCGGCAACGAAAACGGCATTTTTAACCGCGAATAATGCGGATTTGCACGGATATACGCGAATGTTTTTAAAGGTGTTTCAGCGGACGTAATTA
>JANXLS010000495.1 GCA_025355035.1 Planctomycetota bacterium
CTTCACCGCCGCGCCGTCGGCTTCACCGGGGTTGCCTTCGAGTTCCACGTCAAGATGAAAGTGAATTTGTATTCCAACGCGATAGTATTCGGATCGCTGCCGAACGATTCCATAATCCTTTATAAATCTATCCCCGCCTCATTCACCCGCAGCCATTCCTTGCGCTCCCGGTAACTCGGCATGAGCTTATCAACTTCGTTCCAGAACGCTGCGGTGTGGATTGGATACCGCAAGTGAGCCAGCTCGTGGATAACCGTTCATTTTTTCAACGCCAACAGGTCATTTAACGATGCGGTCCCCATCGTTGCCTCCTGCGGTTCCGTCCCCGCTGGGATCATTGCTTTCAATCGCCGGTAGATCGGGCTGTCCGGCAATAGGAGTTGATGGTTCTCGTAGTGCTCATCAAAAACATCGGGTGATGTGGTCACACGCGCCGTCTCTGTGCTTCCCGGCATTTTCAATGCGAATGTCCGTTTATCCAGGGGCTTGGCTTCGACGCCAGGCGGCAGCAGTTTCGAGTCCGTGAGCACCGCGTCCATGTCCGCAGGATCCAGCGGCGACGCGGCAAACACCGGTGCCTTCAAATCCGAGTCGCTCACTTCGTCAATGTCGAAAGCCGCGGTCTGCGCTTCCATGACCAACTGCTCGACGTTACGGACTGCTTCGTGTCGGCCTTTCTCGCGGTCGGCGGTGTCCAAGACGGCAGCTTCGAATTCGTGCGTTAGCCGGGACAAGATCGGTTGCAGCTTTCCGACCACGCCATTGAAAAGACCGATGCGGGCGCTCAGCGCGAAATACACGTCCGTCTCAACCGTGTCTTTGTAGCCGAGATTCAGAATCTGAATCTCCGGGTGCTTCTGTCCGATGCGGTCGATACGGCCGATGCGTTGCTCAACTTTCATCGGGTTCCACGGCAAATCGTAATTCACGAGCACGCCGCAGGATTGCAGATTCAGGCCTTCGGCCGCGGCGTCGGTGCAGACGAGGATCTGAATGTGTCGGTCGCGCAGCATCCTCTTAACCTGCTCCTTTGAGCACGTCTGCCACTTGCCGGACAGATCACGCTTCTCGCCACCGCGGCCGCAGTAACATCCCACCGGCACGCCCATTTTGTCGCTGATGTAGTCCTTCAAGAAATCGAGCGTGTCGGTGTACTGCGTGAAAACGATGGCCGCGTTCATGCCCGCTGCAAAATACCCTTCGAGCTTTTTGACCAAAGTCAGCGCCTTGGAATCCGTGCCCAGCTTTGCAATTGCCTTCAGCAGATCCTGAATCCGGCCTCGCTCTTCGAATGCCAGCGCCTCCTCGGATTGTTTCGCAGCGTCCTCAACTTCGGGTTGTTCGTCCGCGCGTTCGTCCTGGGGTAAATCTTCTTCCATTCGCATTTCATCAAATGCGATGAGCGTCTGTACTTTTTTGCCTGACGCTTTTTCGCGTTCGATCACTTTGGCCAAGCGCTCGTTTAATGTCTTCTGCAACGCGGAGAAACTGCTCGCCAGGCGGCGGCGGTAGATCGTCATGACAAAGCCGACTGCGGTCTT
>JANXLS010000506.1 GCA_025355035.1 Planctomycetota bacterium
GTCTTCGAACACGAAAGCCCGCTTGGAAACGCACCTGCGCACAAGCTGTTCGAACGCTTGAACGTCAAACGTATCGACGAAAGCAAACCTGCCCGCAAATATGCCGACTACGCGGTGAAACTTGTGTCGGACAATCTGCCGACTGGAATCAAAATTCACGAGATGCTTTGATCCCATGTTTCCCGAATCCGCTCTCCTGCCGATCTCCGCCTTGCAGCACTTGTTGTTCTGCGAGCGGCAGTGTGCGTTGATTCATTTGGAGCAGGCTTGGGCGGACAACGTATTGACTGTTGAAGGGTCGCACCTTCACACAAAAGCGCATGACGCAAATGCGGGCGAGTCGCGCGGGGATGTGTACATCGCTCGCTCGCTCGCGCTGCACTCGCTGCGGCTCGGGTTGTCCGGTCAGGCGGATGTCGTCGAGTTTCATCGGGACGAATCCGGAGTGCCGTTGCATTCGCGGCCAGGACGCTGGCGCGCATTTCCGGTTGAATACAAGCGCGGCAAACCCAAGCGCAATCACTGCGATGAAGTTCAACTCTGCGCGCAGGCATTGTGCTTGGAGGAAATGCTCGGCACGGTCGTCGCGGAGGGCGCGTTGTTCTACGGCGAAACGCGCCGCCGTGTGGACGTGAAGTTTGATTCTTTTTTGCGTGGCGAAACCGAACAGGCCGCAGCGCGCCTGCATGAACTCCTCAATTCAGGAATCACACCGCCCGCCGTGCGCGAACCGAAATGCGAAAGCTGTTCACTCGAACGCATATGCTTGCCAGACGCGTTGGAGAAACGTCGGTCGGCTTCCGGCTATTTATCGGCACTGGTTCTCGAAGCTCAGACCGCCTTGAAACGGGAGGGGACGCAGCCATGATGCAGTATCTCAACACGCTGTTCGTCACGACTCAAAATGCGTATCTCAGTAAAGACGGCGAAGCCGTAGCCGTCCGCGTTGAACATGAAACAAAGCTGCGTGTGCCCTTGCTGAATCTGGGCGGAATTGTGTGCTTCGGCAATGTGTCATGCAGCCCTTTTTTGATGGGCGCATGTGCCGAAGCAGGCGTGGCATTGACCTTTCTCACGGAGCACGGACGCTTCCTCGCCAGGGTGCAGGGATTTACTCCGGGCAACGTGCTTTTACGGCGGGAGCAATATCGGCGAGCCGACGACTCCCATGGGGCCGCGCGCATCGCCAAAGCGTTTGTGACGGCCAAAATTGCCAACTCGCGCGTCGCCTTGATGCGTGCCGCACGCGACAATCCGCAGTCTCCCGGAGTACCGGCGTTGGATTCGGCGGCGCGCCGTATGAATGGCATTCTGGCAGGCATGGAAGCTGATCACACGATGGATGTTTTGCGCGGAATCGAAGGCGACGCCGCTCGGGTATATTTCGAAGTCTTCGATACCATGATTTTGGCGGAGAAGGACGCGTTTTATTTTAAGGGGCGAAATCGCCGCCCACCCTTGGACAATGTGAATTGCATGCTTTCGTTTGTTTATACGCTGCTGGCTCACGACGCTCGTGCCGCGTGCGAAGCTGTGGGGCTGGACGCGGCTGTGGGCTTTTTGCACGTGGACCGGCCCGGACGCCCGAGCCTTGCGTTGGATTTGATGGAAGACTTGAGACCCTTTCTCGCGGACCGGCTGGTGCTATCGTTGATCAACCGCCGCCAAGTTGCGGCAAAGGGATTTAAGCACACCGCATCGGGCGGCGTGACGATGGACGATGAAACGCGAAAAACTGTTTTGGTGGCGTGGCAGAAGCGCAAACAAGAAGAGCTTGTGCATCCATTCCTGAACGAAAAGTGCGCAGTGGGATTGCTTGTGCATTTGCAAGCGCGATTGCTTGCACGCCATTTGAGAGGCGACATGGACGGATATCCCCCATTTGTGTGGAAATAAATCGATCAACTGGAGAGCGCGGCCATGCTGGTTTTGGTGAGTTATGACGTGGCAACAACGACGAAAGAAGGCCGAAAGCG
>JANXLS010000536.1 GCA_025355035.1 Planctomycetota bacterium
GAAAGAGCTTCGCGGGCGGACACAACGGGTATTTTCAGGCGGGGCGATTCACGCCGACGGGGCGAATTCTGGTGTTCGATGACAAGGATGTGTATGCGTACGGGCGCCAGCCACAGTACTTCAAATGGACGACGACGATGGAGTATCAATTGTTCTGCGCGAGCAAAGAGGCTCCAGATGTGAAGCCGGAGAACAGGATGGAAGCGGGGGGAGGCGGCCCCAAAGGGAAGATCAAAGGCGACACAACGGCGGCTCCGCATGTTCGATTGCCGGATAGCGAAAAACTGGACCCGAGCAAGACGCCTATCACGGTTGAAGCGTATGTTTATCCGGGCGCTGCGAACGGAGTCGTAATCTCGCACGGCGGCGGACAGAATGGGTACGCGATCACATTGGAAGATTTCAAGCCGGCGTTCTCGGTTGCTCGCAATTCGCAGCGTTCGGAAGCGGTATCGAAAGCAACGTTGAATGAAGATTGGCATCACATCGCGGGCGTGTTGACGGCAAAGAACGTGAAGCTGTATGTCGACGGCGTTATGGTTGCGGAGGTTCAATCGGGAGGGCTGATTCAGAAGAAGCCGAATCAGGGATTCCAACTCGGTGCAGCGCAGAATTCGCTTGTTAGCGATCACGGAAAGGGTGCGCCGTTTGTGGGGATGCTGGATCAATTCGCGGTTTTTCATAAGGCGTTGAGCGATGCGGAAATTGCAGACCACGCTTCGTTGAAAATCGATCCGATCAATAAGAAGTCGAATTCGGGCGCAGTGGTGGCTTATGCGTTCGACAATGGCGATGCGCGCGATCAAACGGCGAACGGATTGCACGGCAGCGTGAATGGGGTCGAGACAGCGAAGGGAAAAGTCAAAGGAGCGCTGCTGTTCAAGAACACTCCGGACGCGCACCCGGTGGACCCGACGGCGAAGAAACCGGCGGACCCTGCGGTTGCAAAGGCGGATGAAAAGCCGGACGTTAAGAAAGACGATAAGAAGGATGAAGTGGCCAACGCCAAACCGAAGGATCCAACGGAGCCGGACGCGGAGTTCATCAATCAGCACAACGAGGCGAAGGATAAGACCGCGAAAGGCGTGAAGCAGTTGAAAGCGGCGCGACCGGGCGACTCGTTTGTCGAGAGCAAATGGACACGACCGGCACCGATTTTTGCGCGATCGATGGTGAAGGCGGGCGACACGCTGCTGTACGCAGGTCCGCCGGATACGGTTGACGAAGAATACGCCTTCGAGCGGCTGAAATTCAAAGATCCTGCGATTCTGGTCGATCTCGCGGAACAAGACGCTGCGCTCGATGATAAGAAGGGCGCGAAACTGTTGGCGGTTTCGAAGAG
>JANXLS010000558.1 GCA_025355035.1 Planctomycetota bacterium
GTTGAAGTCAAAGACACCGGAAAGGGCATCGATCCGAAATTTCTGCCGTTCGTATTCGACCGGTTCCGGCAGGCGGACAGCACCACCACGCGCGCGTTCGGCGGTCTGGGCATTGGCCTGGCGATCGTTCGGCATTTGATGGAGCTCCACGGCGGCACGGTCCAGGCGGAAAGCATTGGGGATGGACAGGGTGCCACTTTCACGGTTCGATTTCCCGTCATCGGAGCGGAGACGACATGCGTGACGGAGAGCGCCTCGTGGCCGCTGCTCGCTGCAGTTCAACCGAGCGGAACGCGCCTGCTGGAAATGCACGTGCTGATTGTAGACGACGAGCCGGACACCCGCGACCTGCTTACCCGCTACTTTGAACGAGAGGGGGCGCTGGTGATTGCGGCGGCCTCTGCTCACGAAGCGCTGGAATTGCTGGAGCGCGAAAACCCGGAAGTGATAATCAGCGACATTGGCATGCCCGGGGAGGATGGTTTTGGCCTGATGCGGAAAATCCGCAGTTCCATGGGCCGGAACGCCAAAATCCCTTCCATCGCGCTCAGCGCGCACGCCCGGGACGAAGACGTTCAAGCCGCGCGCGCAGCCGGATTCCAGATGCACATTTCAAAACCCGTTGATATGGAAGAATTGATCTCAACCGTCGAACGTCTCGTTAGCTAAACCGTTTCCGTCCAAGCCGTGTAAGGAGTCAGGGTAGAATTCAAAGCTAAGCTACCCCCACTTGATTCTAATTCCTGACTCCTGACACCTGCTTCCTGACCATCAGCGGTTCGAAGCGGCAGGAGTATGCCGTATGGCGCTGGCGGCGAGAGGCAAATACAATTGAATCGCTGTCCCGGTTTTTTCTTCCCATAGCGGGGAACGAGCGATCAATCGTCCGCCATGGCGTTGAATCAAATCACGCGCGGTTATCAATTGGTGGCCTGGTAATTCACGCGCCCGAACAACCGTTCCAGGCTGGGACATGTGAGTCAGCAGCGTTGCGGAAAGCGGCACCGTCTGGTCCGTGAGCTCCAGCAGGGCGCCATATCCATCCAGACACTTGCACACAATCGGGGTGATGCAGGCCGTTTCACCATCGCCCCATAATCCCGCCGACCCCATGCCTTCGAAGATCAATCCGATCACGCGTTGCAACACGGAGTCTGATATCCGGACCACGAACGTGCCTTCGGAAATGGGCGAAACAAACTTGTTCGAAAAGCGGTGCGTATAATGTTCCAGCACATCGTGGAGCACCGTGTTGAGCTCACATGTTCCTTCCGGTCGTTTTAAAACCGGTTTCTGTCGCTGCAGATGAGACGAGAGGGAATCAATCGGCAGGATGCGGGCTCGTTTCGAAGTCTTGAAATAAGGCCTTAATAAAATAGTATTCATTTTCAATCTCCGCGAATCGAGTTGAGTTGGTGAAAGAAGCCCGGCGAATAGTTCGCCGGGCTCGTTAAGGTCCGGTCCACTTAACGCGGCGGGATCAAAACGCTGGCCCTGCTGTGCGGCTTGTCGGTCACGTCG
Source organism: Planctomycetota bacterium (assembly GCA_025355035.1). Classification (GTDB taxonomy): domain Bacteria; phylum Planctomycetota; class SZUA-567; order H5-PLA8; family H5-PLA8; genus JANXLS01. The sequence continues at coordinate 1,522 of JANXLS010000558.1, forward strand.
TAATCCGCGGCCGCTTCGCCGGCGCTCGAAATGTCTTCCGCTCCGGCTTCGCGCAGGAGCTTTTCGGCTTTTTCAACCCACTTCGAATCATCACAATGCACCGAGATGAGAATCGCTCCTTTTGCGATGCGGCCTTCGTAGCGCTTGGCTTCGTATTCCGGCAATCCGAAACCGACGAGCGCGCCGGTCACGCCACCAACCGCTCCCCCCACCCCGAGTCCGGCCAGGGCTGCCATGATGGGACCGGCGGCGATGAACGGTCCGACGCCGGGGATCGCCAAGGCTCCGATTCCCGCCAGCCAGCCGAGCGCGCCGCCCAGCAATGCGCCGGAACCCGCGCCCGCGACGGCCCCTTCGGGCGCTTTGGACGACTTGACGTGTGCAAAATCTTTCGACCCTTCATTGTAGGGCAGGAGCAACGAGATATCCGTATTGCGGAAACCGTCGTTCCTCAACAATCCCACCGCAAACTCCGCCGTCGTGTGGGTGGCGAAGATGCCGTACACCGATGAATTAGCCATGACTCAATCTCCTCTATGGGTAGGTGAATAGCTACTCTGTCCGGAAACAATTCCGGGCATTATTTTAGATGCGTCCAGTCAAAATCAGAATCAGGAGAATCAACAAGACCAGTCCAAGACCACCGGTCGGGCCATAGCCCAATGCTGCGTGGTTAAGCTCAACTCCAAAGTTCTAAAGGCTGATAAAAAATCGTAAGACTTTTAGCCCCAATCCGTTCCAAAAGGCACTCACCTTTGGCGCGGTTTTTTGCCATCAAAATTTTTTAATCACGCAGCATTGGGCCATAGCCCCAGGAGCGGCTGTAGGACCAAACCGGAGCCGATCCAGTCAGTAACAAAACGAGTACGATCAGTAAAACAAGGCTCATGTTAGTTTCCTCTAAAAGATATGAGAAACACATCACATAGAGAAACTTTGCAAAACGGATGCCACAGGATAATAATAAATGAGTCGTGGATAACCTAGTGTTGCGTGGCCCGTTCTCCATCATAATCCGCGTTCGGTTCGATATTCCCGCTTTTGTTTCGGCATAAAAAAGGAGAGCGCCTTGCGCTCTCCTGTTTTAAGCTTTCACCGCCAGATCCGTTACTTCTACTGGCATCCGCACTTTTCTTTGGCTTCCTTTTCAGCCAGTTCCTTGGAATGGCCGTAGCGTTCCTGGATTTTGCCGACGAGTGTGTCGTAATTGCCATTGATCTGTTCAACATCGTCGTCGGTGAATTTGCCCCACATCTGCTTCAGGCTGCCTTTTAGCTGTTTCCATTTACCTTTAATGATATCATTATTCATGGTAATTCTCCTTATTTATGTACCACGTTTCCGAGGTTTGTGGCCGGTGGCGGCGCCACCCGGCAGGTCACAAACACGGCCCTGCAATTCAAGGTCACTCCCCTCGGCCACGGGTGACCAAGCCCACCAAAAATAAAATGATAAACACAATGAAGAGAACGCGCGCAATTTCCGCGGCGGTCCCCGCGAGAGAGTAGAAACCCAATAATCCGGCAATGAGGCCGACGATTAGGAACCAGAACGCCCAATGTAGCATGTGTAACTCCTTTCATCCCTACTTCACGATTTTATCAAAAGCAAAATGGGTGCCTAAATTTCGAAATTATAGTACAGACTTTTTAGGCGACGTATCCGCGCTCCTGTCTGAGGCACCTTAAATCGGCGCGAATCAATGGAACCCGAGTTCAACATAACTCGGGTTCCTTGAACATCATTTACTTCCGTTCTTTGGATTCTTCGCGAGGAGGTGCGGCGGGCGCCCGTTGCTCGGCCTTCCGCTCAGCGCGTGACTCGTTGCGAGGTTCATTGCGCGGTTCCGCTTTCGGTGCCGGACGGCGAAGCTCTTGTGCCTGAGGTTCGGCCTTTGGCTCCGGACGTCGAGACTCCGGCTGAGCATTCGTGTTGGGCTCACGCTGCGGTGCACGCTCGGTTTTTGCCTGTTCGATACGCGCGCGATCACTATCGGGTTTTGGCGCCGCAGGATTTTTCCCCGTTTCCGGAGCACGTTGACTGTTAGGGCGGCTCGTATTTTCGGTCTTTGCACGTTCCCGAATTCGAGCAGCGATATCGGCTTTCCGCGGGTCCGCCTGGGCGGCGGCACCGGGCCGAGTCACCGGTTGGTTTAAACGCTTGTCGAGTTCGCGCCGGTCCGCTGCCGGGACGCTCCCGCGAGCCTGCGGTGCGGGTCGGAAAACTTCCAGTTTGCCGCCCATCAATTTGCTCGGCGTACCCTTTTCGCCGGGCTTGCCCTGATGATCGGCGATTGCAACAGGCTTCACATCACGTTTCGTGGCGGCAGCGACCGTTTTCGCGGGAATACCTTCATTGACGACACGATTGTTTGTCACAGTATAATTGTTTGCGGCGGTGGTTTGGTTGTAGACTCTCGCCCGTTCTTCGCCGCGAATTCCACTCGAGCGGAGATTGATTTCAAGGAAAGCATTGGCCGGTACGAAGAAATAATCACGCTCGCCGAGACCCAGGCTTGCGTCCACGTTTCCCAAACCAAAATGGAAGCCCACGCCGGCTTCAAAACCCGCTCGCGGCGTCAATGGCGCCCACCCGTAGTAGTTGTCATTCTGGCACCAGCTCACCCAAGCAGGCCCCCAGACCGTGTCCGGGATCCAGACCCAATGATCGCGGTGTGCCCAACGGCCATAGTGGAAGGGCCCTCAACCCCAAGCGTAGCCGGAATTCCAGAACCAACCCTGGTCGCTATAAACCCATGTGCCGTTGTCAACGTAAGGTTGCCAATCCGCATTAGTCGCAGTTTCGGCCGGAACGAAGACGCGGCCGTATTCCGGGTCGTCGCTCCATGTACCGTACGGAGCCAGCGCGTCGGTGAAGGTCGCGGCGTCCGTTGTCGTCCCTGCCGGATAGTCGGGTGCCGCGTTCGGCGCCGCTGTTCTCGCGGTCGAGCATCGCCACAATCACTGACGACGGCACACCGGCCGTTTCCAATTGAGAGATCTCATCCACGGAAAGAGTAAACGCGTCCGACTTCTGAACGTAAGCCGTCAGCGCGGCCTCGTCCGATCCGTTTTTCTGCAGGCGGATCACTTCCGAAACGACTTCCGACGCCCAGGCACCGGCACAAGCCAGTAATATAGTGAGCGACGCAAACCAGATCTTTTTCATTTTTGCTCTCCTTGTTTTTAACTTTCCGCTAGAATGAAGTCATAAACCATGCCGTGCTGGTTTAAGCCACTCGTCAGAAGAGTTCGAAGGCAAACGATGTGCTTGGGCCGCGGTGTCGTGCTCAAAACAAGTTAGAGCTATCCGTTATATCGCCTTATGATTTTAATTCTCTGCGCCGAGCACGCGACGGAATGCCGGAATGCCGAAATGCCGGTATAAAGTCAATTAAAAGCCGAAAAAATAGCGACAATCATGGGAAGCGGAACTAGAATTGATACTATGAATTCACGCCCGAGCGACTCGGTGCCCGCGTTTTCGTATCGCGAGCGATTCGTCATTGTATTAGGCATCGCCATCCTCGTCTTTTCAGCAGTTGCCATCTTCGGCGGCGATGTGAAGGCTATTTTTATCTCTCTGACGGCGCTCTGCATTGTGAGCGTGATGGTCGTTCAGTTGATTCAGGAATTGCGGAGCACCGCCATCACGCTGCTGCAGAGCGAGGAGCGCTTTCGCCTGCTGCTTGACGAGGTGGAAGACTATGCCATCTTCGCGGTGGCGCCCAACGGCACGATAACGAGTTGGAATTACGCGGCCGAACACATTGCCGGTTATTCCGCCCAGGAAATCATCGGCCAGCCTTTTTCAACGCTGCGCACGACCCATGGAACATCCGCCAGCGACGCCGTCCGGATCTTCGAAAC
>JANXLS010000563.1 GCA_025355035.1 Planctomycetota bacterium
GTCTTCCTTCGAGAAGTAAGCGCCCACCTCGATATGAGAGTGATAGATGATCTGCACCGGGCGCGGCCCCCGCAAACTCTTGTCGAGAAAGAACAAATCCTTCGATCCAAAGTTGTAGGCCGTTTCAGCCCCCCGGGGAAAATGCTCAGGATCCTCGGCGTGCAACGCATTCTGCCGATTCTCAAAGATCTCTATCCGACCGATCAAACTGTTCTCATCAAATCGCTCCACGCCTGGGGCATTTCAGAATCCACGGTCGGCGAACGCATCAAACAACTCATGCAAGCCGGGCTGAATCCGAACGTCGGCACTCGCGTTGGCGGAGGCGTCGTGACGGTCCGTCTCGTCGCAAGCGGAGCAGATTTGGCGTCCGCACAGTCGGCACTCCAACCGGCGCTCGAAATGGTACGCGCCGCCCTTCAAGAAGGTCTCTTCGGTGAAGACGACCAAACCCTCGCCGGTGCTGCGGCCATGGCGCTGCGCGAAAACAAAAAAACGGTCGCACTGGCCGAAAGCTGCACTGCGGGTCTCGCGACGGCCTTGCTCGCCGAATCGCCGGGCGTGTCATCGGTGTTGATGGAAAGCGCCGCCGTCTACAGCAACACATCGAAAATTCGCGTGTGTGGCGTGAAGCCGGAAACACTCGCCGCACACGGTGCCGTCTCACAGGAAACGGCAGGAGAACTCGCCGCCGGAATTCGTTCGCGCGCGGGGACAGACATCGGCGTCAGCGTAACCGGCATCGCCGGACCCGACGGCGGTTCGGAAGCAAAACCCAACGGTTTCATCTGTTTCGGAATTGCAACTGAACGCGGCGTGACGACGTTCGAACGCAGGTTCCTCGGCTTGGATCGCAACACGATTCGCCTGCGCGCGGCTCATCAGGCGCTCGATTTCATTCGCCGCGCTGCGCGGGGAGAATATTAATCATGGCGCGTGCAAAAAGAATTGAGCCCACTCCCTCGCCAACGCCCGTTAATTCCGAGCAGCACGAATCGCTCTGCAATCATTGTGGCAAATGCTGTTACCAAAAAATAATCGTGGGTAGAACGGTTTATCTGACTCCGTTTCCCTGCACATTTCTGGATACCCATACGAATATGTGCACGGTCTACGACCGTCGGCACGAGCTCAATCCAGATTGTTTGTCGATCGAAACCGGTATGAAGCACAGCGCCTTTCCCAGTGACTGCGGCTATGTCGTTGAAATGGCTCCGAAAAAATACAAGCCTGCGCGCGACGATTTTGATTGGGAAGGCGAGTGGGAAGACATCGACGAAATCGCCGACGACCTCGGTGTTTCCACCGAGATTCGCGGCCTCATTCGCACGCGCGGTCCAAAAGCTCGGCCCATGTACGACGAAGCCTTCGAACGCATACAAGCCACACCATCGCTGGTCGATTTGGCTCGCGCAAAGAAAAGTTCATAGCTGCCCGCACAGTCCTGTTGTACTTCAGTTCGTGATGCATCGTTTTGTATTGTGTTCAATCACTTATGTCGATGAACGAGGCCAAAATCTTTTTGTCTCAAAATCCGACGCCGTCGCGCGGACGTTGGATTCTTGCGCTCGCCGTCATCGTGATGATCACAACTGCAGCGTACTTTTACTTTTCAAACGATCTCGATAAACCTGTATTTTCCACCCTTTCAATCCCACCACCATCAATCGTTCAAGACCCTTTACCAACGAGCCCTCCTCTCGTACCAGAGCTGCATCCGCCGCTTTTTAAACTGCCAAATCCTGAGCCTGCCATCGACCCGCGCAAGGCTATCGCTGCGATCGAAAACAGTTTATTGCTGCACTTGCCTTTTACGTCGAGCCTCGATGATCATTCGTCGTATCACCGCATCATGGAATCGAGCGGCGCCGTCTCCGTGCATGATGGTGCCGCGCATTTTCCCGGCGATTCATTTTTAACATGGCCGCACATCCCCTTGGCGAATCGCCCGTTTGCTTGTGCAGTTTGGATTAGGCCCGAGGGCAAAGTTGTCGGATATGGGCTTCTTGAACAGGTCGAAGGCGGTCCCGGAAAACATCTCCACCTTCTTATGCGCGATCCCGATAAGCCCTATTTCGGCTTTTATCTCAATGATCTGCGTTCGCCGCAGAGCGTCACTTCGGAGATGGGTTGGACGCATCTCACGTTCATCTTCACCGGAACGCATCAACAAATTTGGATCAATGGACTCCTCGTTATTGAACGCAATTCCGATCCGTTTCGCGGCGAAAAGGGCGAGATGCGGATCGGCAAAGCGCCCGGATGGAACAACGTCCCAACACAATGTTTCAAAGGGGCCATGCGCGACTTGCGCATTTATGATTTCGCGCTCTCACCGCAGCAAATTCGAATCCTCGCAGGTCTCAACGCTGACGTCCCGCAGAATCCGGAAAAGCCCGCTGAAACGTTTTAAGAAGAATATCCTTAATGAGACTGCGCGCTTCCGATCGGCACATAGTGGACGAACGAGTCGCCATGTATATAATCCGCATTTTTGTATCTCAATAAGAAGGAGCGTTCCATGCTCGAGCCTCTCGTCATCGCGAAAACAAACGATCCCAAAACGCCATCGTTGCTGTCGATTCTCCCGGCGATGGCAAACCGCCACGGTCTCATTACAGGGGCGACAGGCACGGGCAAGACGGTCACGCTGCAGAAGCTGGCCGAACAATTTTCGAGCATCGGCGTCCCGGTGTTTCTCGCCGATGTCAAAGGCGACCTCGCGGGTGCGGCTGCAATCGGGACGCTCGATGGGAAAGTCAAACAGCGCATCGATTTACTCAAGTTGACTGATTTCGTGCCGCACGCCAACCCCGTTGTGTTCTGGGATGTTTTCGGCGAAAAAGGCCATCCGCTCCGAGCGACGATCTCCGACATGGGCCCGCTCATGTTCGCGCGCCTGCTGAACCTCAATGATGTTCAGGCCGGTGTACTCCAAATCGTTTTCAAAATTGCCGACGACAACGCACTGCTCCTTCTCGATCTCAAAGATTTGCGTTCGCTGATACAATACGTCGGCGACAATTCACGCGAGTTCACGACCGCCTACGGCAATGTTTCAGTCGCGTCCATCGGCGCAATCCAACGCGGATTGTTGACCCTGGAACAACAGGGCGGCGTCACATTTTTCGGCGAACCGATGCTCGACATCAACGACCTGATTCAAACTGACGGCAGCGGAAAAGGCGTCGTCAACATTCTCGCCGCCGACAAACTTTTCAATTCGCCGCTGCTGTATTCGACGTTCCTGCTCTGGATCATGGCTGAACTCTTCGAACAACTTCCGGAAGTCGGCGATCTCGAAAAACCGAAGCTCGTTTTCTTCTTCGACGAAGCGCATCTTCTCTTCAGCGATGCTCCGCCCGCATTGCAGCAGAAGATTGAACAAGTTGTTCGCCTGATTCGCTCGAAGGGCATTGGGATTTATTTCGTCACGCAAAACCCGCTCGACGTTCCCGACACAATCCTGTCGCAATTGGGCAACCGCGTACAACACGCGCTGCGGGCGTTTTCACCACGTGATCAAAAGGCGGTCAAAGTCGCCGCCGAAACCTTGCGCCAAAATCCAAAGTTCAATTGCGAAGAAGCGATCATGCAGCTCGAAGTTGGAGAAGCGCTCGTTTCGTTTCTCGATGAAAATGGAACACCTAACATAGTTGATCGTGCGTACGTCCTGCCGCCGCAATCGCGCATTGGGGCAATAACCTCATTCGAACGCCAAAAGCTCGTTCAAGCGTCAGTGCTCTACGGTCATTATGAAAAATTGATCGACCGCGAATCGGCATTTGAAAAACTGCGAGCCGGCGTCAAGCCACACGCACCCAACGCGACAACTGCGTTGGCACCGCAATCGTCTACTGTGCCTGCGACGAATCAATCGACTATTCCGGCGATCCCATCAGAATCACCCACTGCCGTTCCCGGACCGCAAGGCCCGAGCTTGTGGGAACGCATGAGCGATACGTTCAGCGGAGGCGGAAAGAGAATGGGTGTGGTCGAAACGATGGCGAAAGGGGTCGTGCGTTCTGCGAGTTCCGAACTCGGTCGTACGATCATGCGCGGCGTTCTGGGATCGATTTTCGGTGGGCGAAAACGCTAGAGCGATTCGAGCGTTAGTCGCTCTCCCGCGCGCAGTACGCGGAATGATTGTCCAACGTGTTCGCATTCAGCGACAAATTCGTTTGGCGAAGCGGTGTTGAATTCGAACATGTCGTAATGACAGGGAACGACAATTTTCGCACCGATGGCTTTGGCGAGTTGAGCTGCTTCCACGCCATTCAAATTTCCGGCGACGTGGCGCTCCGGCCGATCACCATTGATCGGCAGCAGCGCCAAATAGATATTCAAATGCTTTAAGCGCTCGGCGAGTCCGTCGTAAAGCAATGTATCGCCGCTGTGATAGATGCGATACGGTCCACAATCGACGATGTATCCAAGAAATTGACAGCGCCCTTTTTCATCCCGTTCAATCGCGTTGTGCGCGGCTGGAATCGCGCGAAACGTGAAGCCGTTTGTCGCGATGGCCTGCGTGTCGTCGAGTCCGAAAAACGAGCGGCAGCTTGCGCCAGCCCGCGCCAGCGCTTCGGTTTGAATGGCAGCCGGAAAAATAAAATGCAAATTGCGATTCGCGGCGAATAACGGCTGTAGTGTTTCAGGATCAAGATGATCGGTGTGAATGTGACTCGCCGAAACGACGTCGATAAAATCCAATCGCTCCGGCGCGATCACGCGTCGCGTCATTCGCACGTGCGGCTTGTCAGTCGCGGTGTATTTTTGGGTCAATGAATCCGAAAGATAGGGATCGAGCAGCGCGTGTTTACCATTCCATTGGAGCAAGACTCCGCTCTGCCCCAGCCACCAGACATGCAGCTTTCCAGCATCGTCGAGCGCTCGCTGGATGTCAGCGAGAAATGCGTCGTCTGACAGAAACGGTTCGATCATGCAGTTTTGCTTCCCAATTCGGCGCGCACTTTTTTCACACCGTCGACCATGTTCTTCAGCTTTTTCTTAGCGGCCCAACGCGCTGTCTGGCTTAATCCACAATCCGGCGCGAAGGCCAGTTGCTCGGGTGGTGCGAATTGCAAACAACGTCGAACGCGATCCGCGATATCGTCGGGCGTTTCGATGTAATAACTCTTCACATCAATCACTCCGACGGCAGCCGTTTTTGACTTTGCGATCTCAGCAATGATCGGCAATTCAGCGAACTCGCGACTCGCCATTTCGACATGAATTTCATCGACATGAAGACCCAAAAACGCCGGGAACATCGGCGCATAATTTCGCGGGCCCACCGCGCGCGCTTTGTAATTTCCGAAACACAGATGAGTCGAAAGCCGACACTGCCCGCGAATCGGCTCAATCGTCCGGTTGAACAACTCGACGAAACGTTCCGGATCTTCCTGGTGAGCGTAACAACTCATCGACGGTTCATCGACACAGATCTCCGTGCATCCCGCGTGAACGAGCGCGACGAGCTCCCAACTCACCATCGGCAGCAGCGCCTCGGCCACAGCCCAACGGTCCGCATAGCGCTCGCCATCTGGAAGCATGCGACCGCTCAACGTGTACGGCCCGGGAATGCTGGCTTTCAGTGTCGGCAAAATACCCGTGCGCCCGCGCAATGCAATCGCCGCGATACGCGAAAGCCGCTCGAATTCAATGACCGCGCCCAAACCGCGCGGAGCACTCAGCGGTCCGATGATTTTGTGTTTGCCGCGTTGGTCATGAGCGGGCGGACCGAAGCGACGCGGCGGAGCGGGTTCGCGGTCGATGCCCTCGATGAACCCATAAAAGGAGAGATTGAAATCGAGGCGGCATTGCTCGCCATCCGTAATGACGTCCAACCCTGCGTCGAGTTGATCGTGAACAGCCGCGATCACCGCGTCCTGCTGCAATTCCTCAAGATCGTCCGGGCCAAAACGCTCGAGATGTTGCGCACAATATTCCAGCCATCCCGGAAATGGATAACTTCCGATGACCGTCGTTCGAAGGGGTAGCGCGATCATGATATCAAACCTCGTTAGAGACACCCTCACACAAACAGAGTAGTGCGAGATCATACCGGACGGACTGAAATTGTTTGGCGACCCGCATTACGAACCGAGTTTTTCATACAGCTTCGCCAACCGCCGGCCGTGTTCATCATAAGCGCTTTCGAACAATTCAACGGCGCGTTCCGGCCCAACGACAGCCGCGCCGCTGAGCACTTTGGGCGGAGCGCCTGCGCGCGTTAAACGCTCGGCAACTTCCGCCTTGATCGCGTTAATCAGCAGACACCCGCCGACGCTCGATCCCGGCGAAACTGGAGTGTCGAGGCCATCGATTTTAACCATCGCATCCCCCGGTGGCGCGCCCGTATCAAGAACCAGATCGGCGAAATTCTGTAGCTTCTTACCGCCGGCATGGCGTGTTAAACTGGCCTCGGAATGTCGCTTGCTGATAATCGCAACCGTTTTCAACCCGCGCTTCTGAAAACACTCCGCCATCTCAATCGACACAACGTTGCATCCGCTCGACGAAATGACGAGCGCGGAATCGATCGCGCTCAGATCAAAGTTTCGAAGAATGCGAGGCGCAAGCCCGGGAACGTTTTCGAGGAACATCGCTTGGCGCTGGCCGTTCGCGCCGACAACATTGTTGTGAAACGTCAGCGACAACTCCACAATCGGATTGAAACCCGGAAAGGATCCGTAACGTGGCCACATCTCCTCGACCATGATACGACTGTGTCCCGAGCCAAAAAGATGAACCATCCGCCCGGCGAGAATGGATTGCGCAAACCACTCTGCCGCGAGTTGAATCTGAGATTCTTGTGCTCGGACGACGTCGAGAAGTTCGCTGCATTTATTCAAATAGTCGGCGGACGGCGATGAGCTGCTCATAATCGCATTTTGCTTCCATTTTTGTTTTAGAGGCTTCTCGTACACCCTCTTTAGTAATCGAAGAACGCTTTGATCGAATCGTTGACTTTCACACCGGCTCGATGCGCCGCGCCGAGTGCGCCTGCTTTTTCGCCAAGTTTCGCCGGGATTATTTTGACGCGACGACCGTCCGGACGCCATTCGACGGCGTCGAGCACTTCGTTGAGCGGATCGAACAATGCACTTCCCGCATTCGCAATTCCGCCACCGATCAACACCGCTTCCGGATCGAGAACATTGATCAGACTGGCGATTCCACAGGCGAGCGCTCGCACGGAACGCAACCAAATCACTTGCGCCGCTTCGACCCCATTTAAATAGGCTTCCACGAGTGATTCCGTCGTCTTATACGCTCCGTTCGATCGTTTCGAAAGAGAGCATTCTCCGACCGCATCCTCGAGACTCCCGGGCGTATTGACAATGTCCGGTGCTCCATCCGGATTGAGACAAATGTGTCCCAGATGGCCTGCGCGGCCGAGATGGCCGGTCAACACTTTTCCGCCTGAAAGTATTGCACCGCCCACGCCCGTTCCGAGCGTCAACATAAACGCATCCTGTAAACCGGCCGCCGCACCGAAAGCCGATTCGCCTGTGAGCGCTGCGTTTGCGTCGTTCATGACTTGAATTGGCGACGATGCCTTGAGAAACGTCGTCCAATCGAGCCCTTCGAGCCCCGGCAACCGTCCCGGCATAAATGAAATGGAGCGGCCATCGCGCGCAGCAAGCCCCGGTGCGGCGACGCTGATGCGTAGCGCGGGCGAGCCAATGTCTTTCTGAATGGCGTCGACCGTTTCGCGGACGCATTTCATCCACGATGCGTCCGTCGGCGTTTCGATCGACCTCCATTCCACCAGTGCACCAAATTCCGAGACGCATGCCGCTTTGATCCGCGTCCCGCCGATATCGAGCCCCAGTGAATACCGCATGAAGTTGTTTTTCCATCGAATGCGTAGTACGTTCCAAATCGTCAGTTAGGCATTTCATCTTGTTGGACGCGATTTTCGATGCAAGCAGAATATTGAAATTCAGGCCCCTGCGGACACCGTCATTTTGTTCACGATTCGCCCTCGTTTCTTGACGCTGCTCTTTGGAGCGACGATGCTTTTGATCATCGCTCTGGCGCTCGCGTTGCGGTTGCCGGGACTTGAACGGCGTCCGATGCACAACGACGAAGCCGTGCAGGCCGCGAAGACGGGCATCCTTTTTGAAACCGGAAAATACGAATACGACCCCAACGAATTTCATGGTCCGACACTTTATTATTTCACGCTGCCATCGTTGTGGATTTCGTCCGTGAAGTCGTACGCAGAATCGAACGAATTTCATTATCGAATCGTGCCACTAGCGTTCAGTGTGGGGCTGATTCTGTTGCTCTTACTCGTCACGGACGGCATGGGTCGAACGGCAATTTTGTGCTCGGGCACATTGACAGCTGTGTCTCCCGCGATGGTCTTCTACAGCGGCTACTACATTCAAGAAATGCCGCTCGTTTTCTTCTCGTTTGCCGCGATTGCGTTCGGCTGGCGCTATGTGAAATCGGGCGCCTTGATCTGGGTATTGTTGGCAGGTGCATCGAGTGGATTGATGCATGCGACAAAAGAAACATGTGCCATTGCGTTCGCTTCAATGGCCGTTGCGCTGGGAACTCACTGCATACTGAGTCGCACGTCATTGATTGAATCAAAGAAACGACTCGTGGGGCCTGTTTTTCTCGCGATGATTTTCGCTGCGCTGATTTCAGTTCTATTTTACTCATCGTTTTTTTCTCGCGCGCGAGGGCCGATTGATTCGATTCTTGCATTCGAACGTTATTTCACGCGCTCAACTGGACCGAACATACACGACAAACCTTGGCGGTACTACATTCGACTTCTGACGTGGAACAATTCCCCTGGCGCGCCGATTTGGAC
>JANXLS010000567.1 GCA_025355035.1 Planctomycetota bacterium
CCGATTTGGGCCGGTGAAAGTTCCGTCTGGTTGGTGGCCCCAATCGGCGAGTCGCAAATTGTTTTGCCAACAAAAGTTCTGTTGGATCAGTTTGAAAGTTTCGCCGATCCTGTTTATCAGCAAATCACAAACATAGTTTCACAAAACGACAAGCTCCGTGCCGCCCGCGACCTGCTGCTGCCAAAATTGATGAACGGGGAGGTGGTGGCATGAGCGGTGAAGGGCAGGAACTGGATCACAAATCCATTCGCTATGCGTTGGGAAAGCAGGAGAACATGGACGGCTTGGCCTGCGATTGCGTTGGATTCGCGAATGCGGCTGGCGGGCATATCCTCCTGGGTATTGAGGACGGCCAATCCGAACCGCCGCCGCAGCAAAAGATTCCCGACGATATGTCCGAAAAGATTCGCAAACGGATTTCTCAGATCACCGCGAACGTCAATGCGGTGCCGGTCAGGAAGACCTCGCCCAACGGCGGGGAGTACATTGATATTCAAGTCACGCCGAATGCGCAGAGCATCGCCGCAATGTCCGATGGCCGGTACTTCTTGCGCGTCTCCGACGAAACCCGGCGTCTTCTGCCCGACGACATGGGGCGCCTGATCACCGAGCGCAATACATTTTTGTGGGAGTTGCAGACGGCTCGGCGGGTGCCTGTGGAGCGGCACGACCCGGAAAAACTGGCGACATTTCTTCAGCAGATTCGCGCTTCGGATCGCGTGTCGAATTTCCTGAAAGGCAAGACCGGCGACGAACTGTTGAACCACTATCTGTTCGTCAAAGACGGCTACCTTACGAATCTCGGCGTCTTGTGGATCGGGCAACGCGAGGACCGCGCCGCGTTGTTGTACGCGCCGGAGATTCAGTGCGTCAAATTCGACGAGCGTGAACGCAAGGCCCGCAAATTTGTCTGGAACGATTACAGCAAAAATCCGATGGAATTGATCGAAGCGGTTTGGGACGAAGTTCCTGAATGGAAAGAGAGCTTTGAACTGCCCGCCGGACTGTTCCGCAAAACGGTGCCGCATTATGAGGAAGTGGTAATTCGCGAGTTGCTGGCCAACGCGCTGGTCCACCGCCCGTACACACAGCGCGGTGACATTTTCATCAACCTGTACGTGGACCATTTGGAAATTCACAATCCGGGTCTCTTGCCGATCGGCGTCACGCCGCGCAATATTCTGCACACGTCGGTGAAACGCAATCCACACCTCGCCCGCGTCTTTTACGATTTGAAATTGATGGAGGGTGAAGGCAGCGGATACGACCGGATGTACGAAGTGAGCTTGATGAGCGGACGACCGACGCCCGTTGCAAAAGAGGGCGACGACCGCGTGATCGTTACGGTGCAAAAGCAGATCGTCAACCCGCAGATCA
>JANXLS010000612.1 GCA_025355035.1 Planctomycetota bacterium
GCGCATCGCGCCGCCGCCAGGGCGATGCGCCGCAAGTCTATCAACCACGTGTTGAACCCGCCCTGCATGCATTATCAAATGCGTTGATCGGATGTCAGATGCTGGTCAAATACATGACTGCACAACAAGGCCCGGACTGGCCCGATCTGGATAACCTACTCGACGCAGCCGAATCGGATTTCTCGAAAGCGCAGACGTGGCTAAACAAGCGCCGCGCGAGGGGAGGTGAAGGTGTGTAAGATTTTGTTCGCGGTCGTGTCTGTGGTGTCGATCATCGTGGCGGTCAAAGTTTTCAAACGAATCGCCGACGAAATTACATTGATCAAGCACAAAAGTAATTGAAACCGGCAATGGGCCGGGCGCGACGAATGCGCCCGGCTCCGCTGTCCTTCCTTTATCTATCAGTCAGCCGGTTTGTTGCCGTTGAGACGCGCCGCAGCGTGACGCAAAAAAAGGCTTACTTCTTCTTTTGCGAACCACCCGGATCGATGCCCGATTGGAGGTCTTTCTTATAATCCTCGATGGCCGACTCTTTCACGCCGCGTGATTTCAACCAATCGCAAAATTGAATCTTTTTTTCGCTGGTCGAATACGCCGCGCTGTTAAGGGTGATATATTCGTGGAGAGCATAACGGACTTGGGAATGAACTTGACGTGATAATTTCTCGTCTGCCGCGAATATAAGCCGTCCCGCGAACTGTTCCTGCGTTGGAGCGTTCGCAGCGAACTCTTTCCATTTCTCTGCTAATCCAAAACTAATGCTGCCATGAGCAACCACTTCCCTGTAAATCGAAGTGAGGGTTTCAAGCCCCTCATTTCGGGCCCTGAAGTCTGCGTCGGACCAGGTCTTGGGTGAAGCTGTCAAGCGTTTTCCAATTGCAAATATCTTGCTGGAGAACTCTGACCGCTTACCTTGTTCGTTTTTGATTTG
This sequence comes from Planctomycetota bacterium, assembly GCA_025355035.1. Classification (GTDB taxonomy): domain Bacteria; phylum Planctomycetota; class SZUA-567; order H5-PLA8; family H5-PLA8; genus JANXLS01. The sequence continues at coordinate 932 of JANXLS010000612.1, forward strand.
TAACGCAATGGCTTTGATGGCAGTCAATTCTTCTTCGGTAGGCAGCGCTTTTCGCGTTTCGTCGCTGATTCCCACTGGCCCGCTTACGGATGAACGCGAAACAGTGCTTGCGATTGTCTGCAATTCCTGAATCTTCTTCTCGGCTTTGACCTGATTCAGCGCGGTCAAATTTGGGGCTGCCTTTTCGTACCACATTTTTGCGCGACCGCGAACGGACTGCTGCTCGACCTTGCCGAGAGTGCCGCCGATGTCGTACCATTTGTCGGCTGCGGCCAATTGCAGAT
>JANXLS010000704.1 GCA_025355035.1 Planctomycetota bacterium
GTCGAAGGGATTTTCGTCTAAACGCGAAGGCGCAGAGGCGAAAAGACGCGAAAACGGCGGGGGAAAAATCGAGCTGTTGAGGGTTCACAGACCGTGTAATCGAATTCGTTCCGCGCGGCGAACGAAAACGTAGATTGAAGCACCGACCCGATTTTTAAAATGATGATGATCCAAATGAGCTTTTCGCGCCTCCGGTCGTTCAGCCCGACTCATGCCTCGCAATCGCTTCCAAACTTTTGTATTTCATTTTCTGCACTCGTAGCGTATGACACGTCCATGATCATCTCCGTCGACACCACTTCCGCTCGCGACTTGTACCGCATTCTGGTCGAGTGCGTCACGCCGCGTCCGATTGCCTGGGTTTCAACTGTTTCAGCTCACGGCATTCCGAATCTGGCGCCGTTTAGTTTCTTCAATGGCGTCGGGGCCAATCCGCCGAGTCTGCTTTTTTGTCCGGCGAACAATCGCGACGGGAAGAAGAAGGATACGTTGATCAACGTTGAAGCGACGGGCGAGTTTGTCGTCAACGTCGTTCCGTTCGCGTTGGCCCACCCGATGAACGAAACGGCGGCGGAGTTTCCGTACGAAGTCAACGAGTTCGACACCGTCGGCGTGGTCGCTGTGCCGTCGCTGAAAGTCAAGCCGCCGAGCGTCAAGGAATCGCCGGTTCATTTCGAGTGCGTGGTGCATCAGATCATCCACGTCGGCACTGGGCCGCTGGGAGCGAATGTTGTGATTGGCCGAATCGTTTCGATCACGCTCGCCGATGCTATTCTCACTCCCGATGGCCACCTCGATCCGAGCAAGCTGGACACGATTGGACGCATGGGCGGGAACTGGTATTCGCGGACGAATGATCGGTTTGAATTGGCGCGACCGGTCGCGAAGTGACGCCGCGTTCGCGATAACTGAGCGCTTGCAATCCGACAGCAAATGAAGGATGATTAAGCGACACAGTTAGTTCCTCATCCATCACCATTTTCGGAGATCGGCGATATGAAATACGCGCTGGTCCTTGTTCTGTTTTCGTTGATTCCCCTGATCTCCCCCACACTGACGTGCCGTGCGGAAGAAACGCCGACATCCAATCCTGCTTTCAAAAAACTGACGCCCGACGAACGCAAGCGGCGCTTTGAGGCGCTGAAGAAGGAGCTCGAAGCTTTCAAGCCGGCGCAAGACGCTGAGCGCGACGAAGTGCTCGTTTATCTTCAGCAAGTCATCGATGCCAGTTCAAAGTTCGCGAAAGAAAATCCCAAGACGGCGGAAGGGTTTGAAGCGGCTTCGTCGGGTGCCATGCAATTGGCATCGCGTTCTCATCCGAAGTCGTGCGAACTGGCTAAACTGGCGCTGGACGTCGCCCCGTCCGCTGGCGTTGAGGTGCGACAGATTGCCATCTGCTGGCTGCTGGTAGCCAATGGCGAGATGGTTAAAGGCGATTTAGCTGCGGCTCGAACGGCGCTCGATAAAATGAGAGACCTTGCTCCGGAATTGTACGCCCTTGCGGCCAAGCAGATGGATGAGTTGGAAGCAAAGAATAAAAAATAGTTCAAAGTTCAAGGTTCACGTTTAAGGTTGATTGCCATGGTTGAGATGAGTGCGGAATATAAGGGGCAGTTGAGTTGTACGCTTCGGCATGGACCTTCTGGGTGTGAGATAGTTACGGATGCGCCGAAGGACAATCAGGGGCTCGGACGGAGTTTTTCCCCCACGGATTTGCTGGGCGCGGCGTTGGGCAGCTGCATCCTGACGATCATGGGAATTTACGCTCAGCGCCACAGCATCGACATCACCGGCGCAAAGGCGCACATCGGCAAGGAAACGATCGCTGATCCGATGCGTCGCGTCAGCCAGTTGAACGTTAAAATCACGCTGCCCGCGACCGTTCCCGTCGAACAACGCGACGCGATTGAACGCGCCGGCCGCACGTGCCCGGTCAGTCAGAGTCTGCATCCGAACACGCTGCAAGTCGTCACGGTTGAATACGCGCAACTATGATCTGCGACGTTCTTTTTTGGGAACGCAGTGGCGTACGAAAAGATGATCTATTAATCTAACATTTCATTTCAACTGAGTTCCCACGTGGCGGCGCGCAAAGACGATGATGACGGCTAATTGCCCTACTTGCGGTGGACCCATCGAATTCAAAGTCGGGTCGTCATTTCTCATCGTCTGCCCGCACTGCCGGTCGGCGATCGCGCGGTTGGATCGCGATTTAAAAGATCTCGGAAAAGTGGCAGCGCTGGTAGAGACGGAATCGCCGTTGTCGATCGGGTTGGCCGGACGCTATCAGGGAAAATCGTTTCGCTTGACGGGACGCGCACAAATGCGCCACGCTCAGGGCGGCGTGTGGGATGAATGGTACGCGGCGTTTGACGACAACCGCTGGGGCTGGCTGGCGGAGGCGCAGGGGCGCTTCTACATGTCGTTCGAGCAGAAAGTGGAACACCTCCCGCCGTTCGAAAATCTCACCATCGGCGAAGCGGTTCCGAAACTGGCGACACCGCTGGTTGTCGCTGAAAAAGGCACGGCACACTACGCCAGTGCCGACGGCGAAATTCCTTATGCGCTTGTGCCAAATTCGGAACTGACGTATGCGGATTTGAGCGGCATCAACGGCGTCTTCGCAACGTTGGATTACAGCGACGACAAGCCGGTCCTGTACGCCGGCAAGGAAGTGACGCTGAAAGATTTGGCGCTGGATGCCGGGGGGGCGCAACTCAAGCCCGAAAAGAAAGTCGCGATCACAAATCTCGGTTGCCCGAAATGCGGCGGTTCATTGGAACTTCGCGCGCCGGATTCGACGGAACGCATCGGCTGTCCGTACTGCGGATCGTTGATCGATTGCACGCAAGGCAAGTTTACGCTGTTGCAGGCGCTGAGTTCGAAGCTCGAAAAGCCGCTGATTCCGTTGGGATCCGAAGCGGAATTTGAAGGCGTCAAACAGATCGTGATCGGCTTCGTGAAACGCAGCTGCATCGTCGAAGGCGCGAAATATTTCTGGAAAGAGTACCTCCTTTACAACAAGGCACTGGGCTTCCGCTGGCTGGTTCACAGCGATAACCATTGGACGTACGTTCGTCCTTTGCAAACGGCTCAAGTCAAAATCGGTCCGAAATACGCAACGTACAACGGTCAATCGTTCAAGCGATTCCAGGACGCTCCTGCGTCCATTGAAATGGTGCTCGGCGAATTCTATTGGAAAGTGGCAGTCGGCGAGACGGTGCAGACCAGCGATTTTGTCTGCCCGCCGTTGATGCTCTCCAGCGAACGGACGACGTACGCAGCCACAGGCGATGCCAAAGCAAGTGGCGGCGAAATAGCGTGGTCGCTGGGCGAATATGTCGCGCCTGAAGAGATCAAATCAAAATTCAAGCTGCAAGGCATTCCGCTGCCGACGACGGTCGGTGCGTGTCAGCCCAATCCGCATCTGGGCTGGGGCAAGCTGTGGGCGTTGGGTGTTGCAGCCGTGTTCGTGCTGTTGATCGCAATGATGATGATTCGGCCGGACCGGACTCTCGTCGATCAAGAAATAGCTTTCCCGGCGCAACCAGCTGTTAAAGTGTCAGTCTCAACGAATCCTGGGACTTCGACAACACCGGCGACGCCTGGGCCTGAAACGCCGCCACCGGATGCCGGAGCCGTCTGGGTGAGTGAGCCGTTTGACGTGAATCCTCGGCAGAAGATAGCGATCACGGCGAAGACAAAATTGAACAACTCGTGGATGGCTTTGGAAGGCGCTCTGATCGATGAGACCAAGGGCGAAGTGCTGCCATTTGATGTCAACATCGAGTACTGGAGCGGCAGCGACGAAGACGGAAGCTGGTCGGAAGGCAATCAGGACGGCTACATGTACATCCCAGCGCAACCTGCGGGGAAATATGTGCTGCGCATTGAAGGGCATTGGGAGCACATGACGTCCCCGTCGTCGTTTCATTTGGTCGTCGAGCAAACAGCGATCGACCCCGTGTTTTTGTTTTTGACGCTGCTGGGCGTCTCGCTTCTTCCGATCTTCAAAATCATCGCAAAATTCATGTTCGAGAGCGGCCGGTGGAACGAAAGCATGTACGGTCCCAAGAGCAGCGATGATTGATCGTCCAACCCCGGAGACCGCCGTTTCATGTCGCTTTCCCTTACGTTGGCTGAACGCGGATTCCTGCCGGATTCGTTGATCCGATTCGGCATCCGCAACCTGGATTCGGATCGTCTGCTCAAAGAAAAAAAACGCGGAACGGACCTTTCGGCCTTCGTCGAATCGCTGCGCAAAAGCCCGCTGGCGTTGGAAGTCGCGAAGGCCAACGAGCAGCATTACGAACTGCCGCCGTCGTTTTTTCAGAAGGTCTTGGGCAAGCATCTCAAATACAGCAGCGGTTATTTTGAACGCGGTGACGAGAGTCTTGACGCGGGCGAGGCGAAAGCGCTCGAATTGTCGTGCGACCACGCGCAGCTTGAAGACGGGCTCGACATTTTGGAGCTCGGTTGCGGCTGGGGATCACTTTCGTTGTGGATGGCCGAGCGCTATCCGAAATCGCGAATTCTCGGCGTGTCAAATTCGAAGCCGCAACGCGAATTCATCGAAGCCGCCTGCCAAGCGCGCGGGCTGACGAATCTGAAGATCGTGACGTGCGACATCAACGTCTTCGATCCGTTCGCGTTTGCTCCGGAATTCGGCGCCAAGCGATTTGATCGCGTGGTCTCGGTTGAGATGTTCGAACACCTGCGTAATTATGAAGTGCTCTTTGAAAAAATCGCATCGTGGCTGTGCCCAGGCGGAATGCTGTTCGCGCACGTTTTCTGCCATCGGCATTACGCGTACCTGTTCGAATCGGCGAAGCCAGACGACTGGATGGGACGGTATTTTTTCACGGCAGGGATCATGCCGTCCGAAAACTTATTGCCGCAATTCCAGCGCGATTTGACACTCGATGAACAATGGTGGTGGAGCGGCCGGCACTACGGGCGAACATCGGAATTGTGGCTGCAGAATAAGGATCGGCAGCACGTTCAGGTTTTTCCCATTCTCGTCGATGCGTATGGCGAGAAGAACGCACACTTGTGGTGCCAGCGCTGGCGCATCTTTTTCATGGCGTGTGCCGAGTTGTTCAACTATCGCGGCGGCAATGAATGGGGCGTGGCGCATTATCGGTTTGTCAAGCGGTGAGTTTTGAGTCTGGAGCAACGCGAAAAGCAGGCGTGAATATGATCGACATACTAAAATTGTTAGCGATCGTCTGGGCGGCGATGAGCGTGATTATGGCGGCGCTGTGGCATGTTCAGAAAATCCACAACGATGCCAGCGTCGTCGATGTCGTTTGGGCGGCGGGCGTCGGCGGGTCAGCACTGTTGTTTGCGCTTGCGGCGGACGGATCCTTTTCGCGGCGGATGTTGTTTCTCGCGGTCGCCGGGATTTGGTCAATGCGTCTGACGTTTTATTTACTCTTCAATCGCGTCATCGGCAAGGGCGAAGACGGCCGCTACCGTAAGCTGCGCCTGGAATGGGGCGACAAGGCTCAACGCAATTTCTTCCTCTTTTTTGAAGCGCAGGCCATCTTCGTGCTGCTCTTCGCGGTTCCGTTTGGACCGGTGGTTTTCAACATCGATCCGTACCTGACGGCGTGGTCCATCGCTGGGGCGTTGGTCGGCTTCGGAGCGATTTTGGGCGAGGCGATTGCAGATGCGCAACTCGCCGATTTCCGGGCGAATCCGGCGAACAAGGGCAGAACGTGCCGCGTAGGAATGTGGGGCTATTCGCGGCATCCGAATTATTTCTTCGAATGGCTGCATTGGTTCGCGTATGTACTTATGGGTGTGGGCGGACCGTTTTGGTGGCTGACGTTCTTCGGTCCGGTGACGATGTTGTTTTTTCTGTACCGCCTGACTGGCATTCCGCACACGGAGAAACAGGCGCTAATCAGCCGCGGTGATGACTACCGGGAATATCAGCGTACCGTCAGTCCGTTCATTCCCTGGTTTCCTAAAAAAATTCCAAGTTCAAAGCTCAAGGTTTAAGGTTATTCAGACTTCATCGGATATGAAACTGCGGGGCGTTCGGGTGCTGCATTTGGCGGCGGCGGACAGCATGTTGAATCCGAACATCCGCGAACAGCTCCTTTATTTGCGCGATGAAGAAGGTTGCGATGTTCATACGGCCAGCATCGACGGTTCGCTCGCTCGACGATTGCGCGACGAGGACGGATTTCCATGGACGCCGCTGCCGCTCTCGCGCGAAATCGCGCCGCTGGCGGATTTACGAGCCGTTCGATTCGTACAGCAGTTTTGCCGTGAGAATCGCTTCGACATCGTTCATACGCACACGCCAAAAGGTAATCTCATTGGGCAATGGGGAGCGCGCCTGGCTGGAACGCCGGTGGTTCTTCAGACCCTTCATGGATTTTATTTTCACGATCGGATGAGTTGGGCGAAGCGCCAGGCGTGGATTGAAATCGAACGCTTTTCAGCCCGGCATTCGGACCACATCCTCTGCCAAAACCCCGAAGATGTCGCGACGGCCATTGAGGAAAAGATTATCGGACGCAGTCAGATCACAGAACTCGGCAACGGCATCGATCTCGACCGTTTCGTGCCGGTGGGCGAAGCGGCACGACGATCAGCGCGCACACGGATCGGAATCCCACGCGAAGCGCGCGTCATTGGGATGGTCGGGCGTTTCGTGGCCGAAAAGGGCTTCCCGGAGTTTCTTGAAGCGGCGCAAATCGTCGCTCAACGCTATGACGATGTCTACTTTCTCGCCATCGGACACCGCATTTCAAGCGAGAGGCGCCATGATCGCTTCAACTTTGATGAGGCCATTTGGCGACTGGACGAACGGTTGAAAAGGCGTTTGATTGTACTGACCGATCGCGACGACATGCCTGAAATGTATGCCAGCATGACTGCACATGTGCTTCCATCACATCGAGAGGGTTTTCCGCGGTCGCTCATCGAGGGAGCAGCTTGTGGGCTACCGCAAATAGCTACCAACATCCGGGGATGCCGCCAAGCTGTCGTCGACAACGTGACGGGCTTTTTAATAGAGCCTGAAAACCCACGCATTTTGGCAGATCGACTGAATTTTCTGTTGGGAAACGCCGACAAACTTAAAAATATGGGGTTGGAAGCGAGAATTCGAGCGTTACGACTTTTCGATCGAAAGGCTGTTTTCCGTACTCTTAAAAAGTGTTACATCACGGTTTTGGGAAGGTAAATGATTTTTCTAACGAACTTATAACCGTTGAGAACAGCGGAGTTTGTCGGGCGTCACGCGAAATAGGCGCGATATTTTTTAAGGGAATCACATAGTCCGCTTGAAATTGAATGGGGATAGGTTATAAAGAGAGTTGGTAGAGAGCGAAATAAATCTTGCTCTTGACTTGTACGAAACCTGACGATATGAATATCGTTTGGAGTTCCAGTCCGAGAGTTACTGTGGAAACAGGGGACTTAGCAAAACGAACCGCCGATAGTGTTGAAAAGATCGGTTGCTCAAGCGTTGAAGTGACGAAAGGCGTGTATCCCGCAGAAGAAAAAAGTGCCTCGCGAACGTTGTAGTGCAAGGCAGCATAGCGGAGACTTTCCAAACAGATTGAGCCGCGAGGCCACTGAGCGGGAAAAAGCCTGGATTTCGCTGAGTTAGAGGAAGAGTTCGAATTGTTGGTACTTGTTTCGCTTTCGGAGCAGGAGGGGATGGTAACCAAAGTGGCTGCCATAATAGGAGAGGACACATGCAGAAAAAAAGTATGATCAGTCTGTTCTGCGCGGTTGCTGTTCTAACCGTAGCAGCGTGTGCAAATGAAGCCGGTCCGCGACCGCCGAATGCCGCGCCGGGTGAATGCTGGTGCTTGTTCCAGATTCCGGCCGAGTACAAGACGGTGACGGAACAGGTTTGCGTCAGGCCAGCCAGTTGCACGTACGAAACAATTCCGGCCGTGTCGGAAACACGGACGCGCAAAGTTTGCTGTACTCCGGCAAGCTGCACATACGAAACGATTCCGGCCGTCTACAAGGACGAGGAATACAAGGTCTGTGTTAAACCGGAAAGCTGTACTTCCGAAGCGATTCCGGCCGTTTACGAAACGCGCACCCGCAAGGTTTGCTGCACGCCGGCGACCTGCACGAAAGAAACGATTCCGGCCGTGTACAAAGACGAGCCTTATCAGGTCTGCGTAACCCCGGCAAGCTGCTCGACGGAAACGATCCCGGCCGTGTACAAGGACGAAGAATACAAAGTTTGCGTCAAGCCTGAATCCTGCACGAAGGAAGCGATTCCTGCCGTGTACGAAACCCGCACTCGCAAAGTCTGCTGCAAACCCGAAACATGCGTCAAGCACCCGGTTCCGGCCGTGTACGAAACACGCACGCGCAAAGTTTGCTGCAAGCCCGAAACCTGCATCTCGCACCCGGTTCCGGCCGTGTACGAAACCCGCACGCGCCAAGTTTGCTGCAAGCCCGAAACCTGCGTCTCGCACCCGGTTCCGGCCGTGTACGAAACCCGCACGCGCGAAGTCTGCGTTTGCCCGTCCCGCAACGAATGGCAGAAGTCCAGCTGTGAAGGCAAAGGCGCTGGCGATGATAAAGTCAAGGTTGTTGCCAACGAGTGCTGGTGTTTGGTCACGATTCCGGCTGTCATGAAGGCAGAGCCCTACCAAGTCTGCGTCACGCCGGCGAGCTGCACGAAGGAAACGATTCCGGCTGTTTACAAAGACGAGCCTTATCAGGTCTGCGTAACACCAGCAAGCTGCACGACGGAAACGATCCCGGCTGTGTACAAGGACGAAGAATACAAGGTCTGCGTCAAGCCTGAAACCTGCGTCTCGCACCCGGTTCCGGCCGTGTACGAAACCCGCACGCGCAAGGTCTGCTGCAAGCCTGAAAGCTGCGTCAAGCACCCGGTTCCGGCCGTGTACGAAACCCGCACTCGCAAAGTTTGCTGCCAGCCTGAAACCTGCGTCTCGCACCCGGTTCCGGCCGTGTACAAGGACGAAGAATATAAGGTTTGCGTCAAGCCCGAAACCTGTGTCAAGCACCCGGTTCCCGCCGTTTGGGAAACCCGCACGCGCAAGGTTTGCTGCCAGCCCGAAAGCAAGCGCTCGATTCCGGTTCCGGCCGTTTACAAGGACGAAAGCTACACCGTCTGCGTGAAGCCGGCCTGCCAGAAGTCCATCCCGGTTCCGCCGGAATACAAGACTGTTGAAAAGCAGATCTGTGTTTGCCCGGCCCGCTGTGAATGGCGCAAGACGGCTTGCCAACCCGGCAAGACGGGCATGATTGAAAACAAGCCCAGCGTCTTTATCGGTGCTGTCGAAACCAAGAACACGGAAGAAAAGGCTGTCGATGCCACGTTCGGCAAGTACTAAACCTTTGTCTTCAGTATAAGCTATACGAGAACGGCCCGGTTTATACCGGGCCGTTTTTTTGTAGTGTGTCATTTCTTCCCGCGCGAGACTCAGCACTCGGCACTCGGCACTTATCTACTCTTCGCCGTGTTCGTCACTGTCGTGCTGGTATCGCTCACGGACGATTCCGGACACCAACAGCGTACATTCGCCGCGTGGCGGTTGTTTCTCGACAAACGCCGCCAAGTCGCTCAAATTCATCCGAACAAACGTCTCATGAATTTTTGTCAATTCGCGCGCCAAACATGCGGGACGATCCGCGCCGAAAATTTCGACGAATTCCGGCAATACTTTCGGAACGCGCTGGGGCGACTCGTAGAAAATCAACGTCTCTTCGCGATCTTTCAGCGAGTCCAGAATCCGGCGACGAGCACCCGGTTTTTTGGGTAGAAAGCCGCGGAAGATAAATCCATGTACCGGTAATCCGCTCGCTGAAAGCGCAGCGATTGCAGCACAGCCGCCGGGAATGGGAATGACGCTCACGCCCGCGTCAATAGCCGCGCGCAACAGGCGGTATCCGGGATCGCTGACCAGCGGCGTCCCGCCTTCGCTGACCACCGCGACATCGATTCCGCGCGTTAGCATGTCGGCCAATTTCGGCGCCATTCCCGCTTCGTTGTGTTCGCCGTACGAGAGGATTTGCTTGCCATCCGCCGGGATGTTAAATGCGGTCATCAGGCGTCGGGCAGAGCGCGTATCTTCCGCCGCGATGACCGGAGCGGCCTTGATCGTTTCGATCGCGCGCGGCGACATGTCCGACAGATTTCCGAGCGGTGTGGCGATGATGTAGAGGGGCATGTTTTTCTTTTCAAAGAGTGTGCTAAACCTTGAACTTTGAACCTTGAACCATTTCGTTTACAGTGATACGATAGATTTATAACTGAGAATGGAGACGCGCGCCTGTGGCAAAATTATTGGTTGTAGATGACGATCGAAATCAAGGCCAATTGTACAAGATTGATCTGGAAGACGACGGTCATGAAGTCACGCTGGCAGCCAGTGGCCCGGAGGGTCTCGATGCGCTCAAAGTGAGCCGCCCGGACCTGATCGTACTCGACATTTCGATGCCCGGAATGGACGGCATTGAAACGCTCGGAAAAATTCTCGCGCAGGATCGAACGCTACCCGTAATCCTCAACACCGCCTATTCGAATTACAAGAATAATTTCATGACGTGGTCTGCCGATGGATACGTTGTGAAATCGGGCGACACGACCGAATTAAAGAGTAAAATTCGTGAAGTGTTGAAATCGCGCGGAATTCTCGCCTAACGATTGGTATTGAAAAAGAGTTGGAGAGCCATTACATGCGCCTCCAAACTCTGCGCTCGAGATTCGCTCCACTCAAACGTGTTTCCGTTTTCCGAATTGGACGATCAACTTCATGGCTAATCCGCTGCTGAAAAACACGCTCACGATCATCCTCGCGGGAGGGCAGGGCGAGCGCTTGTATCCGTTGACCAAAGACCGTGCGAAGCCCGCAGTGCCATTCGGAGGGATGTACCGCATCATCGATTTCACGCTCTCGAACTGCCTCAATTCCGAGTGCATGAACGTTTACGTTCTGACGCAGTACAAGTCGTTTTCGCTCGACCGCCACATCATGCTCGGTTGGAGCGGATTGTTCAACAATCCGGAACTCGGCCAGTTCATCCACATCCTCCCGCCGCAGCAGCGTGCCGGGACGTCGTGGTATCTGGGTACCGCCGACGCGATCTATCAGAATATCTACAACCTCGAACGCGAAAAGCCTGAGCGCGTTTTGATTCTCGCCGGCGATCATATTTACAAAATGAATTACGCAAAAATGATCGAGTATCACGTCGAGAAAAATGCGGACTTGACGATCTCCTGCGTGAACGTGCACAAGTCGGAAGCGAATCAACTCGGCATTGCCGTCGCCAACGAACAGAACCGCATCGTCGGCTTTCAGGAAAAACCAAAGAAGGATCCCGCCACAATTCCCGGCCAACCCGATCAGTGTTACGCGAGCATGGG
>JANXLS010000737.1 GCA_025355035.1 Planctomycetota bacterium
CTGCCGCCCCAGGAATCCGGGCATCAAAAAGTCGAAGAGCGACCACAGTTCCGTCAATCGATTCTGAATCGGCGTGCCGGTCAATGCAAGACGATGCCGCGCGGGAATTGTCTTAATCGCCTTCGCCACACCCGCCGCCGCGTTTTTGATGAAATGCGCCTCATCAACAATGACGTATCGCCACGGAAGCCTGCGCAAAAGCGAGACGTCGTTGCGCACCGTTCCCAGCGTCGCGATCACGATGTCGAATCCCTTGCGCTCGATGTTCGGATCAGGATCCGGAGCTCCCAACGCAATATCCGGGGGAGCTATTTCGTTGCGCAAGGCGTCGCGCTTCGTCGGCGATCCGCGATAGATCATCGTGCGCATCGTGGGGCTAAACTTTTTGAACTCGCTCTTCCAATTGTCCGCAAGACTCGTCGGCGTGACGATCAGCGACGGCATGAACCCGTGCTCCTCTTTCATGCGCGTAAGTTGCGCGATCGTCTGCATCGTCTTGCCCAAGCCCATGTCGTCCGCAAGCACGCCATTCAATCCATAGCGTGCCAAAAACGCGAGCCACTCAAACCCCTTCTGTTGATATGGGCGCGGTGTGACTTGCAGCGATTTCGGCAGCGGAATCGCCTGAATGTTTTCGAAGCCCATGAGCTGATGCAGAAATTGTCTGTAGCGTTCGTTGTGCGAAACGGTCCCGTGAATCGAGAATACGTTCGTCAGCCGCTCGCGAACGTCCGGGCGGAATCGGTAGTAAAATTTCTTCCGCTTTTTCTTCGCGTGATAGCCAAAGAGCGGCAAGTCATCCTCAGGCATGACTGCGCCGGATTCCTTCAAATTCTCGTCAAATTTCGCAAGCGCCTTTTTGTCGACGTGAATCCACGTACCATTTTTATTGAACCACTCACGCCCTTCGTCCGCCAACTTGCGCATCTCTTCTTCAGTGAGTTGCACGCCGCCGTGATCGAACGTCGCCGTCAACGCGAACCAGGCGTCCTGCCCTTCGTCCTCATCGACATCAAGTTTCACGCGAACCGTCGCCGCTTCATCCTTGATGTGATGCGCGCCGTCAACCGATTCCGAAATGTAGCAATTCCACGGCGTGTGCTCGTCTGTCGCTGCTTTCCGCGCCCAAGCCAGCAGCATCGGAATCTGCTCGTCCGTGGCGTCGAATCCCGATACCGATTGACCGCCCGCTGCTTCCAATTGTTTGCGGCACCCGGCGACCAGCTCGCGGTCTACTCGAAAAAACGCATTCCCCTGCCGTATGTAGCGCTTGCCCTCCGCCGCCGCCGATAGAATTTCAACCGGCGAAATCATCACTTTCGGTTCGTCTTTTTCGCGCGCATCGCCCGTCAAATTCAGAGCCGTCGCATCCAGCGGATCACTTGAATCCGATGCGCGTCGGAATGGCGATGCCGGTTCGAAGTAGAAACTCGCGTGAACCCGTTCCGTGCTGTTGCTGTCCCCAACTTCAACATTTAACGTGGGCTTCAACGCCAGACAAATATTAATCGAGTCCACATCGCGCGCCACGTGTGCGCCAAGCTGCTTCAGCTTCGGCAACACATCCAAAACGAACGGCGGAATATCGTCCCCGCAGACTTTGTGCCGGGCCTGGCACGGATTCGTGCGTGGTTCTTCCGGCGCAAACAATTTCGCCAGAGAATTGCCGCTGAAATTTTGCGGCAACCGATGCCGTACGCCGTCCACTTCATGCCATTCGTCCGGCGGCAGAGGGGCGTTTTTCTTCTGTTTTTCAGAATTCAAAAGCGGCGTGAGCGGCGAATTTTGAATGGCGTCAGCCGCTTGAGCAGCAGTCGGAAACGCCACTGGAGTCCCTGTCGATGTAAACAATTCGCGAACGATTTCCAAATCGCCCGCACTGTCGCTCTGAACGGAAATCTTTTCGCGCAACGGCTCAAAACTGATTCCCAGCGCGATGATCGCCGGATCGATTTGAATCGTGAATCGCGACATGTTCGAACGCGCGCGGCAAAGCAAATCAAGCGCTTCAATCCCGCCGAACTCCGACGACGCCTGAGTTGCCTTGTCAAACAATCCGCGCAACAGCGGGTCGTCCGGGAGTTGCGGCGGCGGCGTAACAGCGTTTTCGAAAGTCCAGTACGACGCGTCTCGCGATATCGGTTGGCCCAGAGACCGACCGGTCTCCGCGCAGCGAAAGCCCGACCGCGCAATAAACCGTAGCGATGCCTCCGATTCGTTTGTCGTGCTTGGAGCGGGAAGAA
>JANXLS010000769.1 GCA_025355035.1 Planctomycetota bacterium
CCGCATCCGGCAGACGGCCTTCAATCTTCAACGATTGCTCGCGCGCTTCGCGGCCAATAACCGATTGATAATCGCGAACCATCATCGGGAACGGATGCGGTCCCATGACCGAGCCGATGATGTAGTGCGTCGTTCGGACCGACGACATCCAGTCGCGCATCGCTTCGTTGCAGGCGTCTTTCAACGTCTTTTGGCCGCTCGTCACCGATTCGACTTTAGTGCCGAGCAGTTCCATACGGAACACGTTCAGCGCCTGCCGTCGAACGTCTTCGGCGCCCATGTAAACGGTGCACTCCATTCCGAACAACGCAGCGGCGGTCGCGGTGGCGACGCCATGCTGACCGGCACCGGTTTCGGCGATAATGCGCTTCTTGCCCATTTTGCGGGCGAGCAACGCCTGGCCGAGCGTGTTGTTGATTTTGTGCGCGCCGGTGTGGTTGAGATCTTCACGCTTTAGATAAATTCTCGCGCCGCCGCAGTGCGCGGTCAATCGTCCCGCATACGTCAACGGATTCGGGCGCCCGACATAATCGCGGAGCAGCCCATCGAGTTCCGCTTTGAAGGCCACGTCGGTCTTCGACTCTTCGTAATAACGCGCAAGTTCCTCGCACGCAGGCATCAATGTTTCGGGGACGAACCGCCCGCCGTATCCGGCCTCGCCGCCGAAATAGCCGCGGGCATCGGGCTGTACGGATAGTGTTGTGTCTATAATTGCAGTGCTCAATTCAGAGTCTCCATATCCAGTATACTCGATCTTAATGGCAAATAAAAAGATTCAAAGGTTAGGATTGCGGCGGAGTACAAGACTGCGCGTCGATGCATTCATCATCATCGAATAACGCGTCGGCGAAATGAATTTTGAACAAGTGTTCCAGCGTCAACGGGCTGCCATCGCGGAAGTAAAGTTCACAGTCATTTTTCTTCACAAAATCGCCAATCGTCGCGCGAAGTCCGGCGATCGCCATCATCAACGCATGAAACGAATAGCTCCCAACGCAAGGCGTGGAGACGCGCATGGGGCCGACACTTTCGACGGGGCAAACATCAAAGCCGCCGATAACAATCGGGCGGCCGAGCTTGAACTGTTGCGGTTCTCGCCGGCCATCCGGGAACGCGACGAAGAACGCCAATTCCGCAATGGGATCGACGATAGGATCGCGGGATACTTTGGTCAGGCCGATACGCGTTAACGAATCCATTCTCTCGCTCCAAATAAAAATGCGGGCTTTGCGCCCGCATCGGTGATTCACATGATCAACCTTCAAGCGCTTACATCGAACTCATGTTGCGATAGAGTTCCCACATTTCAGAGCGGCCCAGCCACGAGCGGAGTTCGTGGCGGATCTGGAAGACGCTCGTGAAGCGGAACTTATCGTCGCGCGCAAGGCACTTGACGCAGAGGTCTTCGAGTTCCGGCGGAACACGGCGGTGCGTAAAGCTCGACGGCTTCGGCACCGGGCTGTGGCGGAAGTACGGTTCCAAGTCGGTCGGGCGCTGAACCTGATTCGGCGCATGACCGCAGAGCAGAAAGAAGAGGATACCGCCGAGCCCGTAAATATCGGTGCGCTCACTGAACGTCCCGGGATCGCCGTTCCACTGTTCAGGCGACATGTACGCCGGAGTTCCCACGGCACGGATGTCCGGATTGTTCGCGAGAACGCCGGTCAGCGTTGTCGTCAGCCCCGGTGTACTTTCGATGTCGATGTGCGTCGCAAAACGGCGCGGCGAATCCGGTCCGATCGTCGGCTGGCCTTCGCCGAAATCGACGACAACCACTTCGCCGCGAACTCCGACGACGACGTTTTCGGGCTTCAGATCAAGATGAAGAATTCCTGCTGCGTGAGCGTGTTCGACACCGGCGCAAATCTTGTCGAAGAGTTCCGCCATTGCCGTGACGCTGTAACCGGTCAGGCCGGGAATGCCGGTTTCCGAAATACGAATGAAAATCTGGTCGAGACTGACGCCTTCGATGAGCGGCAGCGTCATGTAGACGTGATCTTTACCATAAGCGCCGATGTCGAGCAGGCGGATCGCGTTCGGATGATTGAGCTTCGCCGCGTAACGCGCTTCTTTTAGGACGCGTTCAACGCCGCCGGGCCCCTGGTTGGCACTGGTTTTCAGCACGACTTCGCGTTCGGCGATCTGATCGAAGACGACTTTGCACGCGCCCTGTCCACCGAGCATCACGTCGCGTCGGATGAGGTAACGGTCCGTCGCGGGCATGTTGATCTTCGCCTGGATTTCCTCTATAGACAACGGGGCCGGCATCGCTTTGGCAGCGGTGTTTCCCAAGTGGTGCGAGTCGTCGTCGAATTCGTCGGGCATCGGGTCTGCTCTCCAAGTCGTGAGTCGAATGAGCGCGGTTTTAAAATGAGTTGAGCGAAGAGATAATTTAGCGGTGCCGCGCTCCGTGGCAAATGGAAATGCGCGTCAAATCGAAGATTGGCAGTGAGTGACTATTTCTCAATCACGATTTGAATACGGATCGTGGATTTGCGCGCCGTCGCCGTCCCGCCCGCCGGCCCGGCGCCTGCGCCGTTTGCCCAGCTGGATTTTTGATCGGGTGCATCTGTCTTGAGATCTTCAGCGGCAGCCTTTGTCGTCGAGGGCGCCGATGGCGCTAAAGGCAGGGAGCCGTCTTTCTGCTCCTTCGATTTCAGTAGTGCTTCATAAAACCGACCGGCGGTCAACTGGTTCGATACGCGATCGGCCGCGTCCGCATCCACAGTCAGTGTCCCAAATCGCGCCGAGCCGCCCACTTTCCCACCATTCAAAGTCGCAGTATCGAACGTCACCACGGCGCTATTGTCACGAGCGAACTGCCTCAATTTCAGCATGACTTCATCGAGATCGCGGCCACGAACAACGATTGTTCGAACTGCATTGTTGTCCGCCAGGGCTTTGCGACGTTCCGTGCTTCCACCGCCAAAATTACTTTTTGCGTCGTCAGAAGAGGCGACAGATTTCTCGGTCGCTTTGGATTCCGCGGTGCTATTGCCCAACGAACGTGCGCTTCCATTGCCCGGCTTTGCCGCCTGAAGTTCGACAAGTGAAAGCTGCGGGGCCGAGGGATCGTTCGGTTTAAATTGTGCTGCAGTGGGGGCCGATTCATCACCGGCTTCTTTTTTTGAAATGGAGCCCGGCATCGGCGCGAGCGCTCGCTGCGCGACTTCCAGTTTTGGCTTTGCCAGATTGTCGGCGAAAGGCGCGGATGGCTTTGGCGGAGCGGGGGGAGCAACGGGCTTGGCCCGAGCCAATGCAGAGGCATCCTGCTCCTTCATACGGGGATCACTCCCCGCTTTGTCGGAACCGCGACTGCGGTCGAGTTGTTGTTGTTGTTCGATCACCATATCACCGGATTTCAGGCCTCTGCTTGCGGCTTGTTTTTCACTCGGAGCCTTATCGGCGGCGGACAAGCCAGCGGTGCTGTCAATCGTCTTACTCGTTTCTTCGGTGCGCTTGGCCGCATCACGCAGCAACACGGTATCGGAATTGCCTTTCGACGATCCCTTCGCAGCGTCTGACGGGGCAGGCAGGGGGATAGGCCGATCGGGTGCGGCGGCGCCAGCGGCGTTGGCGAGTGCCTCCAATTGGAGCTTGCTGTCCTTGTCTGCTCGTTCCGCGACTTCGTCCACTTTCTCCAATTTATTCGTGAGTAATTGGTCCTGCTTTTTCTGCTTGCTGTTCGGATCAGCGGAGAATTCCCTGCCTTCTTTTGGATCATTCTTGGGTGCGTCGGTTGGCGCATCTTTTGAAACCTGAG
>JANXLS010000810.1 GCA_025355035.1 Planctomycetota bacterium
GACGCCGTCGAGTCAACAATATCAACTTCCGTTCCCTTCACCTGCCGCCATTGGAAGAACAGCTTGCCGCCGTATGGATCGGACGCCTTGACCAGCAAGCGGACGCCTCCGCTGGGCAATTCGATCTTGTCGGATTCGATCTTGTCGGGAAGGGCCGGCGGCGGCGGCGCGGTAACGTTGATGCGGGCATTTTCCGCATCCTGATCCTTCTTTTGTTTTTCGTGCGCGATGATCTGCGCCTTCGCGATGGTCTTTCGAAGCTCTTCTTTTTCGAAGTTGGATTGCTCGATCAGCCGCTGGTTATCTTCCTGTATTTTACGTACGTCGGCGATGCGTTGGGTTGCGGCAGCGTTCAATGCTTTCTGCCGCTCCACTTCCTGCAGGTGCAATTGGTCATTAAGCGCGATCTTTTGCATTTCCGCAACTTTAGCAGCCTCTTCAGCTGCGTGTTTCTGGCGGTTCAGTTCGTCTTCGCGTGCCTGAAGGTCCTGCACCATTTTCAGGGTCTTGTCTTCGTTCTTTTTATTCACCAGCGCAGTCGCCGCGATTTCATCTTTTGATTCTTTTTCCTTTTGCGCGGCCATGCGATTCAGGAAGTACCACGCGCCAGCACCCATGCCTCCAAAAAGCAACAGGACGATCAGCGCGGTAGCCAAGCCCGATTTGCTCTTGGAACCCGACGATGCGGATTTGTACGCTATCATCGCCGCTTCTCGTTTTTTCGCGAGCGCGTCTTCCGAATTCTCCGCAATTCCCAGCGACTGATCCATGTCGACCCGCGCGGTTTCGTTTTTCTTCGATCCGGCGGCGGAGCCCTTTATGCTCGTTTCTGTTTTGCGGCGCTGCTCGTCTTCTTTTTTTCGCTGGCGTTCAGTTTGCTGGATTTCTTCCGCGAGCCGCTTGATGCGAACTTGGCGGCGATATTCCTGAGCGATGCGCGCGGAGGTGGCTTCGCCGCCGTCATCGTCGTCGACCGGCGTGATGCCGCTGCGGTCGTCTTCCATTGGATTCTGTTCAAAGCCCGAAACGTCGGTGGAATTTTGCCCGATTCTCAACAGTCCTGAATTCGCTTCAACGCGACCGCTGGGGAGGAAAGCGCTGGCTGGTTGCATCCGGCTCGAAGGGGGGCCAAAAGGCGTGATGGCATTTTCCTGCTTCTTCAGCATCGAAGTGTCAGAAGTACTCGGATTTGGATCGTCGTGTTCTTCCATATATGGTCCCCGCATAGCGCAATACAGCCGCAATATATCACTTTTTCTCAGGCAACAGCTTTTTTTCTTTAAAAAACGGGATGGGCTCGAAAAACATGTGCGTTATCCGGCATTCCGTTTACAAAATTAAACCAAGCCTACTCTTAAGGAATACACTTTGTCACGGTTGTCTCGACTGATCTTCCTCCTTTTTATCGCCATTGCAGTACTTGTATTGCTGTTACGCAACTCGTCCAACCCCAACGAACGCAGCGTGGTTGTCTATGCATCGGTCGACGCCGAATTCGCGATTCCGATCTTTGACATGTTCAAACGCGAGACGGGAATCCAAGTTGTTTTCCGACAGGACGGTGAGGAGACAAAAGCGACGGGCCTGGCCATGCGGCTGATTCAGATGAAGGATAATCCGGACGGCGATGTATTCTGGAATTCAGAACAATCGTTAACGCTGATGCTCGCGAAGAAAGGAGTGCTTCAACCGTACGCCTCGCCCAACGCACAAAGCATTCCCGCCGAATTAAAAGATGCGGGCGGATTGTGGACGGGGTTCGCCCAACGCGCCCGGATCGTCATCTTTTCCAATCGCATCAAGCCGGAAGACGCTCCGAAGTCGCTGGAAGACTTCGCCAACCCACGCTGGAAAGGACGCGTTGCCGTCGCGAAACCATTGTATGGCACGACGCTCAACCATCTCGTCGGATTGACTCTCACGATCGGCGAAGAGAAAGCGTTCGCGCTGTTTCGATCGTGGCGAGCCAACGGCGTCATTCTGGCGCAGGGTGACGCGGATGTTCAGGAGCGTGTTTCAAAAGGCGAAGTGGACATCGGCCTCGCCGACAGCGACGACGCTTTCTCCGCGCTGGACCGACAGAAGCCGATCAATTTTAGAGTTGTCGATCAGACGCACGAATGTCACGGTTCGTTCTTGATTCCCAACACGGTGTCGATGTTGAAGAACGGACCCCATCCCGTTGAAGCGAAATTATTCATAGATTACTTATTGCGCCCGGAGACCGAGAAGTGGCTGGCCGAACACGGCGCGCGGCAGATTCCCGTGCGCGACGTCGGCGCGAAGCTGGCCCCTCCGTTGGACTCCGTCACGCTCAAACCGTTGCGCGTCGATCTTCAAAAACTGTCCGAAAGTGTTTTGCAATTGGGCGAACGGATCAACACGATTCTGTCGGGTGAAGAAC
>JANXLS010000836.1 GCA_025355035.1 Planctomycetota bacterium
GTGCGCTGCTAGAACTCAAAGGCGAGTGGCAGAAAGTCGACAAGATCCGCATCCTGATGGGCGATGAATGTTCGCTGCGCACGCGGGACGCGTTTGAGCAAGGGCTGCAAACCATCACGTCTGAATTGGACGACAGCCTGGAGTTCGAAAAGGACAGGAACGATTTCCTGAACGGTGTGCCTGCGATTGTCGCCGCCATCCGCTCAAAAAAAATCGAATGCCGCGTCTACCGCAAAGACAAATACCACGCGAAAGCCTATATCACCCACGCGCGTTTGGAAGTCGTCGGCTCGTCGGCACTGGTCGGCTCGTCTAATTTTACGTTCCCGGGTCTGACCGAAAATATTGAGCTCAACATTCAGATCACCGGTCGTCCCGTTACCGTGTTGCAGGAATGGTACGAAGAACATTGGAACGACGCCGAAGATGTGACGGCGGAAGTCCTTCGCGTCATTGAACGCCACGTCCAGCAGTATCTTCCATTCGACGTTTACGCCAAAGCGATGCATGAGTTCTTTCGCGGCCATGAAATGAGTGCCGGGGAATGGGAGAAGAATCAATCCAAAATATTTCCGATTCTGGCCGGATACCAGCAGCAGGGTTATCAAACGCTTCTGGCTACTGGTAACAAACACGGCGGCGCGCTTCTGTGTGACGGTGTGGGGCTGGGTAAAACGTACGTGGGCCTCATGCTGATCGAGCGCCTTGTCATCAAGGAACGACTCAACGTCGTATTGTTCGTTCCCAAGTCCGCTCGCGAGGCCGTTTGGGAGCGCGCACTAGAACAACGCTTGCCCCATATTTTCGGCAAGTTCAGCAAACTGGAAGTATTCAATCACACCGATCTCATGCGCGGCGGGCAGATTGCCAAAGACCTTGAAAGTGTCCGCGAGCGCGCGCATGTGATCATCATCGACGAAGCGCACCATTTCCGAAACACCGGTACGAAGGGCGGCGAAACGCCCGAGGAACGCAAATCGCGCTATTGGAAACTCTATGACATCGCCGCCGGCAAAAAGATGTTCATGCTCACCGCGACACCGATCAACAATCGCCTCATCGATCTCCAGCATTTAATCGAATTGTTCTCGCGGCATCAGGCGGATTTTTTCAAAGACGCTCCCCTCGGCATTCACTCGTTGCCCGGTCACTTTCGCACAATGGAGAAGATGCTCGAAAAAGCCGTCAATGCGAATCCAGTCGACGGTGATGTGGATGTTGAATCCAATTTGGTCGCTGCAGAACAAGTGCTGGAACATGACGCGTTGTTCAAGGCGCTCGTCGTTCAACGCAGCCGCGCGTATGTCAAGAAAAGCCTTGAACAAAGTGGCAGCACGGTGATGTTTCCGAAACCGCGTGAACCCCAAGTCGTGCCGTATTCCGTCAAACAGACCTACGGCAAACTGCTCAAAATGATCGAGACTGCGTTCAATAAAGACGAGCCGCTCTTCGCGCTGCCGATCTATTATCCGCTCGCATACTACAAAGGTCCTGACGCCGACATCAAGCCGCTGGACGAAGGCCGCCAGAAGCAGGTTGTTTCCTTGATCCGCACCGGATTCTTGAAGCGCTTTGAAAGTTCTGCCGAGGCGTTTACGCAATCGTGCCTGAATCTCTTGCGCAAATTGCTCGCGTGGCTCGAAGTTCACGCGGAAACGAACGCCGAGAAACGTGCCCTCGCGAGCTGGAACAAAAAGCATACGGACATCACCGGATACGAAAGTCACCAGCCTTCCCTATTTATGTCCCAGGATGACGAGGACGCGGACGAAGATTTCCTGCCGCCGGAAATGCTCGAAGCGGTCAAGAAATTGGATCGCAACGAATACAAGGTTGAGGAAATAATTTTTGACACGATCGAAGACTTGAACCAGATCGTTGAATTCATAGACGTGCTCAAAGACTTCAAACCGTCCCAGGACAAGAAGCTTATCGAACTCAAAAAGCTGTTAAAAAATGATCCCGTTTTGAAGTCGCACAAGGTTTTGATCTTCAGCGAATTCATGGACACAGCGCGCTATCTGAAGCGCGAACTCGTCGCCGATGGTTTCACGGAAGTCGAGGAGATCGACAGCGGGACCGGTGGCAAGGATCGCTTCGCAGTCATTCAGCGTTTTTCGCCGTATTACAACGGGACGACCAGCGCCAATCTCAAAGAGGCGGGCCAGTCCGAAATCCGTATTTTGATTTCGACCGATGTGCTTTCTGAAGGTTTGAATTTGCAGGATTGTACGCGCCTGATCAATTACGACCTGCATTGGAATCCCGTGCGGCTCATGCAGCGCATCGGTCGCGTGGACCGGCGCATGGACCCCGTCGTCGAAGCGGCCATCGTGGCCGATCATCCTGAGCAGAAGAAACTGCGCGGCGAAGTGAAGTATTGGAATTTCCTGCCGCCGGACGACCTCGACGAATTGCTCAAGCTTTATCAGAAGGTCGCGAAGAAAACGCTGCGCATCTCCAAGACGTTCGGCATCGAAGGGCGCAAGCTTTTGAAGCCCGACGACGACTTTGACGATCTGCGTGACTTCATGACGGTTTACGAAGGCAGTCTTTCGTCGGAAGAAACGATGAACCTGGAGTATAAGAAACTGCTCGCGGACAACCCCGGACTGGCCGAGCGGCTCGATCTGCTCCCCGGTCGCGTCTTCAGCGGCAAAGCGCATGTCAAAAAGGACAGCCGCGCCGTTTTCTTCTGTTACGCGCTACCCGCAAAAACGCCCGATAAAAACGGCGCGACTGCCGATGCTGTTTGGACCACCGACGGCGGCGAGGTGCATTGGTATCTGTTCGACCTGAAGACAGACAAGATCATCGAGGACGCAGCGGCTATTCACGAATTCATCCGCTGCACGCCCGACACGCCGCGCCAATGCGCTTTGGAGCAAAAGACGCTCTCTGACGTGCGGGTAAAAGTCGATAAACACATCAAGAATTCGTACCTCAAAAAAGTGGATGCGC
>JANXLS010001137.1 GCA_025355035.1 Planctomycetota bacterium
AACTGGGCCGGCCCGGTCGTGAAAAGCTGCGTTCACTGCCATCAAATCGGCGACGCCTTCCGATCCTACTATCGCACTTCCGGCAAACCGATCCCGCTCGATCTGATTTATCCGATGCCTGCCCCCGAAACCGTCGGCTTCTCCTTCGACGCCGATCACATCGTGAAAGTCAGCGACGTTAAAGCCGGCACCGCCGCAGCGACAGCCGGTCTGCAAAAAGGCGATGATATCACAACCGTCGACGGTCAACCGTTGATCTCCATCGCCGATTTCGCCTGGTGCCTCCACCGCGCACCCGAAAGCGGAGCGTTGAAGTTGGGCGTAAAACGCGGAGCGGAAACAAAAGATTTGACGCTCACCCTCGCCCCAGGCTGGCGCACAAAATCAGACATCTCCACCCGCGTCGGAACGTGGTCGATGCGCGGCATGGCATTCGGTGGGTTGTTGCTCGGATCAATCTCCGACGCCGACCGCGAAAAGCGCGGCATCGCCAAAACCGAGCACGGCCTGCTGCTGAAATTTGTCGGCGCATACGGCGCTCACGCCGCCGCTAAAGCCGCGGGATTCTTGAAGGACGATATCATCCTGACCGTCGAAGGCACCTCGCAGCCAATGACCGAAGGCGAATTGATCGGCCATCTTTTGACTACTTACCCCAAGCCGACGAAACTGAAGACCACAGTCTTGCGCGGCGACAAACGCATCGACTTGATGCTTCCTGTCCAGTAAAGCTGCCCCGTTCGATGTTTGAAATTTATGAATTTTTCGGAGTCGGCCCGCTTTCGGCTCCGCGCTCTAGCCATTCACACACGATTACAACGGCCCCCAGAACCGCCAGCGCAATCATCGCATCCATCGCCATCCGTGCGTGCTGTATCTGCAAAGGACACTCAATAGTGAAGCTCATGATCGTCGGAGGATTCGTCGCAGCAACCACCAACCCCACACCGTCGTCATATGAATCTGCCACCGTTCCAATTAATCGCGACGCCGCCTGAAAGGGCCATCCGTAACGTTTATAAACAGGATCGCCCGGCAAGGACTCACTCGTTTCTTCAGCAGGATCGACACGCGCCGCAGCCTTGACGACATCAATTCGCTCCCGCGTATTCGCCCACATCAGCCCGCCCACAGCAAACATCAATACCAGCGCGGTCGAAAGATGAATCTGAAATCGCTGTTTCATCATCCCTTTTTCCGCGCCTCAGAGTTTCTGCGAGAGTCTATGATTTGAAGATCGCCCAGTCCTTCACTTTCGCATGCACACTCTTATCTTCCATCGAAAGCCCCAACGGCGTCACGGAAATCCACCCGTCGCGAACGGCTACCGCATCAATCAACGGATCGTCGTCTCGATAGACCATCTCGCCTTCGAGCCTAAACTTTCGGCGCGCCCCTTCCGCCGTTTCTTCCACATAAAATTCCTTGAAGCCGCTCTTGCCTTGGGAAGTTAGCTTTGTGCCTTTGATCTCCGTCTGAGCGCGATTGGGAACATTGACATTCAACGCCGTCCACGGCGGAAGCCCCACCTGCATCGCCTCGTCAATGATCGGAACGCACAGTTCCGACGCGAGCCCGTAATGCCACATTCCATTCTTCGGAATATCCAGCGACAACGCAATGGCCGGCAACCCATTCATACACGCCTCCATCGCCCCGCCCACCGTCCCGGAATAAAACGCGTTCATCCCAACGTTCGGCCCGCGATTAATCCCCGATACGACCATGTCCGGCGCAAAATCCGGAAACAAATTCGTGATCGCCAGCTTCACACAATCCGCCGGAGTTCCCAACACGCGAAACGCCGGGACGTTCGAAATCCGGTCCGGCAACGCCACCTTTTCAGCAAACAGCGGCCAGTGAATCGTGATGCAATGCCCCACACCCGACTGCTCCTTCTCCGGAGCCACCACCCGCAAATCATACCGCCCCGTCCGCTGCAACTCATAAACCAGCGTTGTCAACCCCGGCGCATGCAATCCGTCATCATTTGTAATCAGAATTTTTTTCATCATCCGTTTATCATAAGGAAATAGTGATGGCGGGCAAATTAGGATTGCAAAGGGATTTAATTTTTTCCTCCAGTCATCCCAATTAGACTTTGGCGTGAGTTAGAATCCGAGCGGGAAACGGCTTATCTGCTGAGCAGCCCGGCCAACAAAAAACGCTTATTGGAAGCCATGAAACGAACTGCTGGGATTCCCTTTGGAGGTAGTTCG
>JANXLS010000849.1 GCA_025355035.1 Planctomycetota bacterium
TGACCACGCGCTCCGCATTGTCGTACGCGTAGTAGCAGGTCACGTTGTTGAAGTACCGCTTGCGCGCCATGTTGCCAAACCCGTCGTACGCGTAGTAACAGGTGTCGCTCGACCCGGTCACCAGGTTCGCCGCGGTCATCCTGTTGCCGCCGTCGTAGGCATAGTATGCGCTGCCGCTGCTGCCCGGGTATTTCAGCACCGTCAGGTCCGACACCGCATCATACCTATAATACATTGCATGCCCGGCCGGATCGACGCGCTGACGAACTCGATTCAACGCATCGTACACAAAATAACTTGCGCCCCACGCGTCCAGCGTGGTGGTCAAATTGCTCGTGGGATCATAAGCGAAGTACTGCGCAATCGCGGCCGCACCGCCATAGGGTGTAGTCCCGTACGCTTGCGTGCCGTACCCGTCCGCGCCAAAAACTTGCGCCGTCTTGCGGTTCAGCGGATCATAGGCAAAGTAAATGCTGTTGCCGATGTTGTCCCGCTGGACCGTCAGGTTCGACGCCATGTCGTACGCGTAGTAACTGCTGACGCCCAGCGCATCCTCGATCGCCATGACCCGGTTGCCGGCGTCGTATCGGTAATAGACGGTATGGAGATTTGCGTCCTCTTCACGGCAGCGGTTCCCGGCCAGATCGTACCCGAAGTAACTGGTATTCCGGTTCGCATCCTCCACAAGCAACACGCGGTCGAGCAGGTCGTACCCAAAGTACGTGGCATGCTGGTCCGGGTCCATCGAGCGCGCCAGGTTCCCGCCGACGTCGTAGGCAAAGTAACTGTTGTCGCCCAACGCATTCTGAACCCGCTCCAGGCGGTTGAGGTTATCATAGCCAAAGTAAGCCTGATGCCCTGCTTGCACCAGCATAGAGCGGATGCGGTTGCCGGCGCCATCGTAAGCAAAGTACGCACCCACTCCCGCGCTGCTGCGACTGTGCGTCACCTGGTTGTTCGCATCATATCCGAACGTTGCGGCGTTACCAATGGGCGGCGTGGCCGCGAGCACGTTTCCCGCGGCATCGTAAGCGCGGCCCCATGTATTCAGACTGGCATCAAGCACCGCCGTCACCCGGTTCAGCGCGTCATAAGTATAATAGCTGCTGTAACCACGTTCATTTTCGCGACACACCAGGTTCGCCGCCGCGTCATACGCATAATAGGTGCTGCCTCCGAGCGGATCAAGCGTTCCGTGGAGGCTGTTGCGCGTATCGTAAATAAAATAGTTGGCAAACGCCGCCGCGTTCGATTCCACCCATCGTGGACCAACTCCAACCGTGCGGTTGCCGCCCGCGTCGTAACCAAAATACGGCGTGGAACCGACCGGCGAGACCTGCCGAAGCAACTGGTTGTTGGCATCGTAAGCAAAGTAGCTGGCGCGAACCCGGTCGCCTGGCAACAGCTGGCGAACGATGTTGCCTCCAAGGTCATAACCAAAATAGGTCGTGCGCAGCAGTGCGTCTTCGCTGCACTGCATTCGGTTGTTCGCGTCGTAAGCATAATAGCTGACCGCAGACGAGGAACCGTCGATATGGTCCTGTGTGCGCAGCAGATTTCCGACAGCGTCGTACGCAAAATAGCTGCCTTCACCCAGCGCATCGCGCGCCGCCGTGCGCCGATTTAGCGCGTCATATCCATAGTATGTCGTAAAATCCGGCGCCGAGCTTTCGGTCCAGCGCGGTCCCGTGACCGCCGTCTGGTTTCCGACAGCATCGTAGCCAAAGTAACTGGAAAAGCCCAAGGGGTCCCGCGATGCAACTTGCCGGTCCAGGTTGTCATACCTGAAGTAACTGGTAAACGTAGCCGCGCTGCTTTCGGACCAGCGCACGCCCACCGAGTTCACCCGATTGCCATTGGCGTCGTAACCAAAATACGTGCTTCCGCCCAGCGCGTCGAGCGTGGCGGAAGGCCGGTTGAGCGCGTCGTAACCATAATATGCGGTAAAATTCGCCGCTGTGGATTCAACCCATCGGGGCAACACGATGGCATTCTGATTGCCCGCAGCATTGTATGCAAAATAGCTCGAGAAGCTCTGCGGATCGAGACTGGCATTCTGTCGGTTCAGCGCATCATAGGCATAGTACGACGCGAACCCGCCCGGCCCCCCCGGTTCCGGCCAGCGAGCCGGAAGCATGGCCACGCGGTTGCCGTTGGGATCATACGCAAAGTACGACGAGGCTCCCAGCGGATCGAGGCTGACAAGCGGTCGGGACATTGGATCGTAAGCGAAGTACGCCGTAAACGCCCCCGCCGAGCTTTCCGGCCAGCGCGGGCCCAATTGACTTAACGTCGCGCCGACCTGGTTGTAACCGAAGTAGGTGGATGCGCCGATCGGATCCTGGGCTCGAATGCGGCGATCAAGGCGGTCGTACCCGAAGTAGCCCGTGTGCTGCAACTCGTCTTCGGAGCGGACCCGATTGCCAGACGCATCGTATCCAAAATAGGATGCGCCGCCCAGCGCGTCCAGCTGTGCCGCTAAGCGATTGACTGCATCATATCCGTAATAAGTCGAATTTTGATTCGGATTGCGAATGGCATCTAGATTGCCGGCGGCATCGTAACGGTAGCACATCGTTCCGCCGCGCGGATCACGGCTCGCGTCGCGGCGGTCCAGTGCGTCATACCGATAGTATGATGAAAACGCATCCGCCGAACCCTCAATCCAGCGCGGTGAGACTTGCGCCACGGGGTTTGCGTTGGCGTCATAAGCATAGTAGCTGCTGCCGCCAAGCGCATCGACCTGAGCGACAAGGCGCGAGCGGGGGGCGGACAGGCTGTTTCCCTGAATCGAAGCCCCGGGAATGCTCGGCGCGTCATAATAATAATAAGTCGTGAAGTTTGCGGCTGCGCTTTCCGGCCAGCGTGCCCCGACGCGCGCGATGCTCTCGTAATCGTATCCAAAATAAGTGCTGTAACCCAGCGCATCCTGCGTGGCAGTCAGGCGCTCGACGCCGTCGTAGCCGAAATAAGTCGTTGCCAGACGTGGATCGGTCTGCGATTTCAGCAGGCCGGTCGCTCCCACATAGCTGTAGTAACTCGCCGCACCGGACGTATCCTGATAGCGGTCCAAACGCGAGCGGCCATCGTAGCTCCCAAAGGACGTGCGGAACGCGCCATCAACCCATTGCGACGCGCGGTTGGCTAGTTCCGTGCACCGGCTGCCATACTGGTAGTACGTCAAGGTCCCTTCCGGTCCACTGACTCGTGTCGGCCGGTTATTGGAATCATAGGCGTAGTACGTTGTGAACGCCGCGGGCGTGCCTTCAGGCCAGCGGGGGAGGACTTGGACGACCTTGTTGGAATGAATATTGTAGGCGAAATAGCCGGAAGCTCCGGCGGCATCAAGCGCGCGAATCCTCAGTCCATTGGCATTGTGCGCATAATACGCGGAGTTGCCGCGCTGATCCTGCCGCACGGTCGCCAGGCCGCCCCGGGCATACTGAGCCTGCGATACGGCGCTCAGCGGATTCTGAAAGCGCGTCATGTTGCCCTGCGCATCGTACTGGTAGTAGCTCGTGACCTGCGCCGCTCCCAGTTCGTCCCAGCGCTTCGAAACCTGCCGCGTTACACGATGCGTATCGTCGAAAGCGAAATACGACGACTTCCCAAAAATATCCTGGCTTGCGACTGCGTTGTGCTTCCCGTCGTATTGGAACGACATCTGCCGCATCTTCGGGTCAGTCGTCTGGACCATGTTGCCTTTATCATCGAAGTCTCGATGAGGCGAGATACAGGCAGAGCCTGAGCAAGCTTGAACTCCGGCAACGGCGCTGGCTCCGTTCGGGCCGATAACGCTGGAGCCGCCCTCGGAAATCTGAGTGACCCCTGGCGGCATCTGCATGGCCGTCAATCCCGGCGTCAGATCCGGCGGATGGTAGCCTAGATCCGGCGGCGAACATAGGTCATTCGGCGCATGATCCTTGACGCCTTCCGCGCGGGTAAAGGCCGGCACCCTAGCGTCGTGAGTAAAATACGACTGCATAGGCGGATCACTGACGGTCTTTTTGAACGTGCGCGACTGTTCCGAACCGGGAGCCCCTTCGTAAAATTCAAACGTCGTTTCTGCATGGTCCGGCGTTGGGTAACCGATCCGGGCAATCTGCACACCGGCCGAACCGAAGCTCTGGTAATCGAAAACTTCCGCGAAGTTGTCCGCGTCCGTTTCCTTCGTGACGCGACCGCCGCTGTCGTATTCGTAAAGATACGTGCAGGCATCCGGACCGGCTACTTCAGCCAGATTGCCGCTCGTTCCATCGTAATCGTAGGTCCACTGTCGGAACGCCGGGCCGGTGATATCCCGGAGCACTGTCTTGCGCAGTCCAGCAGAATCGTATTCGAAATAGATTTGCCCCGGGACGTCGCCGGTGATCTCAATCACCCGCTGGCTGCTGTCGTAACTAAAATAAATCTGCGTCCCGTTCAGATACTCCCGGCACGTCATTTTCCCCGCTGCATTGTAGAAATAATACGTCGAGGACCCGTCCGTTTCCCGCCAGCCCTGAACCACTCCGCCGCTGCTGTACTGCGTCAGCGAATTGGCCAGATAAATCGGTGGATCGTAATGCTTTTCGTCCGTTCCATCGCGGTAGATATACCCAATCTCCGCGCCCTTCCCCGTGGTGACTATCGCATCACCCAGCGAGCTGCTGTCGGGCTTGACACAACGATAGAAGCTCAGCGATGCCCCGCCCGCTCCGCCCGGCCCCATCGGCACGCCAGTCCCATCCGGTGCGTCCGTACCATTCACGCGATACGCCGTCAGATCCAATCCGCCGCCTAATACAGGAACTAGGTTTAGCGGTGATCTTAACGTGCAGATTCCGGTCGGGCTCACATTGATACTTTGGTTTGAATCTCCGCCGCTTTCGCAAGGTAGATTCTCTGGCGCGCTGGGCATCGTCGCCGAAACCGTAGGCGCAACAGCCCATTCACTCGGCGGAGTACTGGCGTTTGCCACGCTCGTCACTGCCAGCCCCGAGCCCGATCCCGAATCTGCCGCCGAAACGGTTGGCACGATCCCGAGGCCCGTGTTGCAGCTGCAATTGCACGTACCTTTACCACTGCCACTCGTGCCGGTCGCCGCACTGGCGATACCCGTCGAGGCCGTGGGAATGCTGAAATCGCTATAAAGGGAATTTGCATAATTGGACATCCCCGTTGGAGAATTGCCCGCAGTCGCAATCGGATATGTCGGTGTTTCGTTAGTCGAGGGCACTACGCCGGATATAGCTTGACCGGTCATACTGCCCGAGTCGCACGTAAGGCAATCGCCCTTCGATTTTGAAGTGCTCGACGAAGAACTGCTGGAGGACGAGTCGCTCGAAGATGACTCGCTGGAAGACGACTCGCTGGAAGACGACTCGCTGGAAGACGACTCGCTGGAAGACGAATCGCTGGAAGATGAATCGCTGGAAGACGAATCGCTGGAAGATGAATCGCTGGAAGACGAATCGCTGGAAGACGAATCGCTGGAAGACGAATCGCTGGAAGACGAATCGCTGGAAGACG
>JANXLS010000851.1 GCA_025355035.1 Planctomycetota bacterium
GTCGAAGCGTGATTGGGCTGGCGCATTGAAATCGTTTCACGACGCCTCATTGTTGGACACCACATCCAGTCTCGCACATGTTAATTCAGCTTGCGTCCTGCTGAAGTGCGGCAAAAAAGACGAAGCTCGTAAACTCATCGAACAAATTCAGGTGCTGCATCCCAAAGACGGTCAGGCGCTTATTTCGCTGGGACGTTTGTTGGCGATCCACGCCGAGGACGCGATGGGAGCGGAGAACCTCTTTCTCAAAGCATTGACACTCGTGAACCCACCTACTGAAGCGTTGAGTTGCCTTGGCGAAATCGAAATGTTGGGCGGCAACTTTGCCCAAAGTCAGATGTACTTCGAACGCGCCCGCCAGTTGGACCCGTCTCAACCCGGCCCAAAGCTCGGCCTGGCGCGCGTCTACACTGAAACGCATCGATTCGACGACGCCATTCAAGTGCTGAAGGAAGTCGTCCGCGATGGTCCCGGCGAAGCGCGCGATATTGCATACTACATGCTCTACAAAACGCATCGTGAAGCCGGCGAGGATCGCACGTCACTTAAATATCTGGAGATGATCCCGGCGCGATTCTTCAACGATCCCGATATGATCGATGACATCGCCGTCCATTTAGAGAGCGAGAAACTGTACGCAAAGGCCCGCGAATTCGCCGAACGCGCCATGCTCCTGCGCGCGAATGGAAAAGGTAGTAACGACGCAAACGACGGTAATCTCGTGTAGTTCCTGAACGCGACGGTTTCTGCTGTACGAAAATCAATCCGCGCCCGGGCCTTCGCTCTTACTCTTCAACAACTGCCACCGAATTTGTTCCACCGTACCCGTCGGTTTCCAAATGCGGATTCGTTGGATCGGCAATGTATTCTTTAGCGTTGAGCACGTACTTGTAATGATATGAGCCCGGCACGAGGGACAACTTCAATTCATAGACTCCGTCCTCATTCTGCTGCATCAAGTCCGAATCGGAATTCCAGCCGTTGAAATCTCCAACAACGCCGACGCTCGAATACGTCATTCCATTCTGCGGCACGAATCGGAAATGGGCTGACGTTTCCGGCGTGAACATGCACACACGATTTCGGCCGGATTGCTTGGCCTGATACAGCGCGTGATCTGCTGCGTCCAGCAGCGCTTCTTCGCCGCGCGCGTCGCGCGGCAGTGTCGCCACTCCCACGCAGATCGTCATCGTCACCGACGTTCGCCCATCAAGCTGTAATCGGCTGTTCTCGATCCGGAAGCGAATACGCTCTGCCAGACTCGAGGCTTCCGCCTTCGTTGTGTGCGGAAGGATCAGCGCAAACTCCTCCCCGCCGTATCGCGCCAACAGGTCGGTGTCGCGCACCTCTGCATAGAGCGTTCGGGAAATATGCTGCAACGCTTTGTTGCCAGCGGGGTGGCCGTATTTGTCGTTGAACGCCTTGAAATGATCCAGGTCCGCCATCAGCAGCGACAATAAGTGACCGTAACGCTCGCAACGCTTGATTTCATCACTCAAACGTTGCGAAAAAAAACGGAAATTCGCCATGCCTGTCAGTTGATCGGTGAAAGCCATCTGCGTCAATTGTGTGTACGTTGGAGCATCGTCATCGTCTTTGATCTTCAGTGCACGCTCAACATTTTCGAGATAATCCATCGCGGCCGTTTTGACGCCAACCGGCCTCTTTAGCGCCGTTCGCAACCGATCGCGATGTGCGATCAACCGTTTGAACGTTGCCTCCGCCTTCGGTTCGGGAACCGAAAGATCCGCGAGCAGCAAAGCTAGCATCTGGCTGTTGCGCATCACTCCGGATGTGTGGGCGTTGCGTTCGATCTCGCTGTCCAGTAGCAATTGAATTTCAGACGATCGTTTTCGCCCCAGTGCAAGGGCGCGCAGAAGCTGCACATCAATCTGGCGCCCCTCTTTGGCGTACAAAGGCTCGGCCGCGGGTGAGACGCCTGCCGCGACGGATTTGTCCGATTTCGAACTCGGCTTTTCGATTTGTTTGGACATTCAATAATCCCAACCACTTCCCGCACCGAAATATATAATTATCATCAAGACGCGCACACAACTGACAAGCAACGATAGCCCAAGAGTAACAAGACGCCCGGATGATTGCCTGTACCGTAGACGTTTCATCCGTCAATTGTTTCATTTCTCTCTGAGCATTGATCCAATATAATCGAGCGTTAGTCGTTTATCGCACGTCAAATAGGACGTTCGAAGTTGGCAGGGCTATTGTTGAAAATGAATTTATACGCATCGACGATAGCGCGTGACGCAGCATTAAACGACCTTCCGGGCGCGGCATGGACACGTGATCATCGAACATTCACTGAGTTTCTCGCCGCCCTCGATACCCTGCTGCCGTTCGCCGAAACGGATCCGAAACCGAAAAAGGAAGCGCGCGGAATCGGTCGTTTTGCACTGCTCGCCCAAGCCGCCCGAGCCGATGTTGCAGGACTCGAACAAGTCGCCGGTTCTGAACGCGCGCTTAAATCTGCCGGCGCTTTGATCGCTTCATGGAAAGGCGCTAACCTGCGCCCGGACGACATTCTCTCCGTCGCCCAGGAACTCGAAGCCCAACCCGGCACAGCGCGCGTTGGCGGTATCACAAAACGCCTCGCACGGCTCTACGAATTATATGAGAGCCAACTTGGAAAAAACTGGACGGATCGCGAAGCCAACGAGCGCATTTTTCTACGCCGCGTCGAAACGTGCGAGCGCATCCCTCTGCGTCTGCTCAAACCCGGTGAACGCGTTGAATTGCACGGCTTCCACAAGCTCGCTTATGTACACCTGCGCGTCATTAAGAAATTGACGCGCCTGAAACACGATGTCATCGTTCGCTCCCCGATGTTTTCGGACGCGACGGAATCCGCAAAAATGTTCCCAAGCCTGAGCAAAACATTTGCGTCCGCACTGGTTGCCCCGGCACATTCATCCGAGCAGTTGGCTCCGGCAACATCGCGCATGGAAGCCCCTAGCCCGTACGCCGAAGTGTACGAAATCGGTCGGCGGGTGAGGCGTTGGATCGTTGAAGAAAAATGCGATGCCGCGTCCATCGCCGTCGTATTTCGCGATCTCGGCCCGTACAGTCAGGCCATTCACGATGTCTTCAAAAGGCTCGCGATTCCCTTCTACGAACGCCGCGGTGAATCCGCAACATTCCAACCGCTCGTTCGCGTTGCGCTGAGCGCCATTGACGCATGTGTTGCCGGTCTTGACCGGCGAAGCGTCTTCCGTTTTCTCTGTGCCGGGCCCGTCAACGTCCCGGCACTGGCAAACGAATCGCACCCCTCCATCACCGCCGATGCATTGCGAGCCCTGGCGCTTAAAGCGGGAATCGATCGGACGCACGATACCGAAAACGTCGATGCGTCGGCGATGTGGCTCGCGAAGCTTCAACGGTTCCTGCCGAAAAACGCAAATTCAAACGCGTCGCGTTCTTCCGGTGAGCGCGAACACTATGCGTATGCGCTCA
>JANXLS010000879.1 GCA_025355035.1 Planctomycetota bacterium
CTCGAAGCGGCAGCGCGATTGGCCGACCGCATGAGCGCTGGACTTCCGGGCACATTGACATCTCGGCTCACGAAGGAAACGATCGTGGATCGCGCCGCCAATCTTCCTCAAAAACTCGTCGAAGCGGCCGCATTGACTGCGGCTAGCAAACCCGACGCGCCGCTGCTCAGCCCGCTTGAAGCTCTGAAAATTCTGCTCTTCGCCGAACCAGAACCGCTGCCACCTCCGCCAGTTCCAGCTCCGGGAACCACGGTACAAGTACCAGCCCAAACACCGGGAGTGAAAGCAGAAAAAAACGGGACTCCACTACGAAACGGAAAACCATGATGCCTTATCGCTTAAAATCGATCCTTGTGTCTCTCATGTTATTCAAGATACCGTTTGTCGTCGGTCAGGATTTCATGTCCAACGGCGTGGCGGTCAAAGTGAATTCGCAGAACGTCAGCGTCCGCGACGTGGAGGCGCTTTACAACGACAGCTATTCGCTGATCCAAGACAAATTGCGGCGGGGCGAACTCGCGGCCGCGCACCTCGATGAAGCCATCCGACTCGCGTGGGCTGAAGCCTTGGATACAGCTATACAAGACAAGCTTCTCGACCAGCGTGCCGAGAAGCGCAAGCGCGAGATCATGTCGTTTTATCTGCAACGCGCAGGCTCAACCTTGGGTGCTCCAAAAGCGCTTGAAATGTTCCACCGCCTCGAATCGGAGTACGTCGCCAAATTGCGCCACGACAAGATCGTCGCCGCTGGCGGTGAAGAAGAGCTGCGCAAGGCGCTTAAGCGCAACGGCCAGACTATGGCGCAATGGGAAGACAATCTCTCGAAGGAACTTTTTCGCCGGGACGTTATCGGCATCGAAATGGGGCAGATCATCGTTCGCCCGTCAGAGATGGAAGAGTATTACAAAAAACACCCTGAGCAATTCGGCCAGCCGGAAGCCTGGCGCCTTGCTCGCATCCGCATCGACAAAAAGAAATTTACCGCACCGGAAATCGCGCTCGCTGCGACCAATAAAGTCAAAGCGCGCATCGATGGCGGAGACGATTTTGCAGCCCTTGCGGCAAAAGTCAGCGACGATGTGATCTTCGCTCCAAACGGCGGATTGATGACACGAAACGGACTGACCGATCTGCCCTCGCGCGCATTTCCAAAAGAGGAAGAGATCGCGAAGGATATGAAGGACGGCGAATTGTCCGGGCCGCACGACATGGACGATGCCTACATTTTGCTCCGCCGACTCGGCCATCAGGAAGCCCACACGAAGAAATTCGAGGAGGTGAGCGACAAGGCGGAGATGTTGGTTTACAACGAAAAGTTCAAGCAGAAGAAGAAAGAAATGTACGAGCGCCAGAAGCGCGAATCGTACGTCGAGGTTCTGCAAAAAGATCCGCCGGACCATTTGTTTCCGACGAACAACAAATGATGCGCGTACGTATCATGTGAATCGAAATCAAATCTCGAAATCACCCGCTTTCGTCTGAATTTCGCGGCCATAATCGATTTTATTCCACGCGCGTTCGTGGAAAAAGTAGACACCGAACTTCAGCGTCGTATCCAGCAGCCCGATGGTCATCGCAAGCTTCCCGTTGCCCATGTGTCCATCAGACATTGTCGTCATCATGTAGGCCACACCCATCGTGATGACTGTGGCAATAAACCGCCAACTGCAGGTCTTGGCGATGCTGCGCCGTTTGCTTTCCATTTCGACGAATCCTTTTGTATTCAGTCTTCGCGCGTCAAATAAAATGCAGAACGGATGCCCCGCTCTGCATGGTGCTACCAATCCTTTGTCCGATCCATTTCGTCGCTTTATTGCGCGGGGATATCCTGAAAGAGAATGCTCGACAAGTAGCGTTCGCCGGCGTCGGGCAGAATCGTCACAATCTGCTTGCCTTTGTTCTCCGGACGCTGAGCCACCTTCAACGCAGCGGCCATCGCGGCGCCGCATGAAATGCCGCACGTGATTCCTTCTTCACGATGCAGGCGTTTGGCCATTTCGATGGACTCGTCATTCGTCACCGTCACGATTTCATCGACAATGTTCAGGTCCATAATGTCGGGCTTGAAGCCGGCGGCGAGACCCTGAATTTTGTGCGGGCCGGGCTTGATCGGTTGACCGGTGCGAATCTGCGTCAATACCGGCGAGTGAATCGGTTCCACAGCGATCGACTGAATCGCCTTCTTGCGCTCATTCTTGAAATAGCGCGTCACGCCGGTGATGGTTCCACCCGTGCCGACACCCGAGACAAAAATGTCCATCCCGCCATCGGTATCGTTCCAGATTTCCGGGCCGGTCGTCTTGAAGTGAATCTCCGGATTCGCCGGATTTTTGAATTGTTGCGGCATGAAGAATTTGCTGGGATTGCTGGCGACGATTTCTTCGGCCTTCGCGATCGCGCCCGGCATGCCTTTCGCACCTTCGGTCAGAACCAATTCTGCGCCGAACGCCTTCAACATGCGGCGGCGTTCCAGCGACATCGTTTCCGGCATCGTCAGAATGAGCGGATAGCCGCGCGCCGCGCAGACGTAAGCCAGCGCGATTCCCGTGTTGCCGGATGTCGGCTCCACCACCGTCACGTCCTTCGATCCCTGGCGCAACTTACCATCGCGTTCCGCCGCCCAAATCATTGCCGCACCAATTCGGCACTTCACCGAATATGCTGGATTGCGGCCTTCAATCTTCGCGAGCACCGTCGCCCCGCAGCCTTGTGTGATGCGATTGATCCGGACCAACGGTGTGTTGCCGATGCTGAGTGAATTGTCGTCATAAATTCGAGTCATTTTGCGCGTCTCCTGTATGAAAGTAAGTGCCGAGTGCCGAGTGTGAACGCGGCATTCCATCAAAAATTAAATCGCAAAGTCTTGGACGTTTTGCCCGGACTCCGCCCGAAGACGAATCTCTTCAAGGGTCACGCCATCGACAATCTCCGTCACCGCCAGATTCACTTGCCGCCAGACGAAATCGAATGGCTTCGCGGCGATGCTTTTCTGCGATGTCTGATCGTTCCCGACTTCCAGCGCGTCATCTTCAATCGCGCGCCAAATGTCGCCGACCGTAATCGCCTGCGCCTCGCGCGACAACCGGTGTCCGCCCATCATGCCACGCTTGCTGTCGATCAATCGCGAACGCCGCAATTCGACCAAAATCATCTCCAAAAACTTTTCCGGGATGCGCTGCTTCCTCGCGATGTCCGCCGTCCGAACAGGGTCTGGCTGGTCCGCACGCTTGGCCAGTTCCAGCATGGCCCTCAGGGCGTACTCCGTTTTTTGAGACACCCTCATAACTTTCGTTCCCTAGTAATCCCATAGGAATTGTATGCGCTACGTTTCAAAGATCAAGAAGGAAAGTACCGAGTGCCGAGTACGCATCCGATTACCTTTGACTTTAACTTTGAACCGCAGTTATTGTTTTAAAAGTCCCTCCAACTGTTCCGACAATTCTGTAACCAGATCCTTCGATTGAACGCCGTGCACCATTCGAATGATTCCTGCTTTGTCGATCACAAAAAGCCGCGGAATCGCTTCCACTTTGAACGATGCAAAATGAGCTGCCTTGTTATGCAACGTCACATTCAATCCAATTCCACGCGCTTTGAAAAACGAGCGAATGTCGTCGCCTGTGTCATTTTCATTCATGGCATAAAAAACAACGCCGCGCCCTTTAAAACGTTGCGCAACCGTGTCGACTTTCGGCAGAAGTCCGATGCACGGAACGCACGTCAACGACCAGAAATCGAGTACAACAATCTCTCGGCCTTTGTGCGCGGCCAGCGTCGTTCGATGTCCATCCAACACATCCAGAGTCGCCGCCGGAGCCGCGTGATTCAACAACGGATGAGGCGGTTCTTCCGGCAAAAATCCACTCACGCGTTTCGCCTTTGACGACGGATCGAACTGAAAGCCGCGCGGGTCCAATTTCGTGTCCGCAAGCCATCGCGAGAAATCAACCGTGAACTGACTCGTCGCACCCGGCGGCAGGGGTTCGATCGTCGAAATCCCCGAGAACACGCGCACCGGCAGCGGTGCAGGTCCCGCCGAAATCCACAACTCCCAATTCGTCGGATTACGCGTCAGCCGAATGTGATGCGCCGATTCGCCGTTCACATTTTCGAGGCCCACGTACTCTGCCGCTGTCGCGCTCGCCGGGAGTTTCTCGACGTCGCTTTTCTGCAACATTTCGTGGATCAATAAAGCGCCTTCGATGCTGGGATTGACAACGTACATCTCCTCCGCCGAAAGCAAATCATCAAGCGATTCGGGAGCCGCGTGCTTCGTGTATTTTTCCGCCCCGGCCATATACGTCGAAACATTCTTGCCGTCGCAAATCCACGCATACGTGACGTGATCGTCATCCTTCATCAAAATCGAAAGCAGGTTCGGCCGCTGAAACGCCGCGTCGAAATGCACACTTCGCTCGTTGTCCAACCGCGCCGATTTCATCACGCGTTTGTAATCGATCTCGCACGCGACGCTGCTTAGCCCACTGCAAAACACGCGCATCTGTTTCACCAGTTGCGCTGCGCTCGGTT
>JANXLS010000884.1 GCA_025355035.1 Planctomycetota bacterium
AGTAAACATACCAGCACAGACGCATTGCTGATCACCGGACTGGTGCAAACCTCAATCGAAAATATTGCATTGTCCGCCTTGCAGTCCATCCTCGTTTACGATGCACCGGAAAAATCCGACGACGTTGCAGCGTACCGTAAAGCACTGCCCCGGACTGACGATCCCGCCCGGAATTTATTGCGCATGTATGATTGCGAATTATCGATGGGAGCTGAGACACTGGACAGGTTGGCGTCGCAAAATGACAATTCATTTTCAAGGATAGTCGGCGCCTCGTCAGGCAGCACCAACACGGTCATTTCATCCGAGCCTGCTGAACTGCTCTTCAGCGCGTTGCTCTACGGATCGGAGCGGAAAACACATCGCGCGGTTGGCGAAGAGATTCGAAGGCTTGTCCAGAATGGCGGTAAAATTCCAGACAATACGTCATTCCTTCCGCATAACCAGAAAGGCCCGAGCGTTATTGTCACCATGATGACGCCTAATTTTTTGCGTGTGCAGCGCAGTTTATTTCGACACCATGATAGTCTTTTGTGCGAGGATTCGGCGCTGGCGCTGCTCCAGTTTCGAGCGAAAAATGCACACGACCCCCAATCGCTTGGCGAACTTGTCCCGGAATTCCTTCCGTCAATTCCGAATGATTTTTTTACGCACAAACCGCTGGCGATGTTGAAGGATGAACACGCGATCGAGTTCCACATGAACTACAGCACTCCGCCAGTTGTTCGCAAACTACCACCGGGTGCGATTCGCGTTTACTCGTTCGGAGAAAATGGCGAGGATGACAAAGGGCGTTGCCATTGGGGTGATGAGGAAACGAGCGATGGCAGCAACGTACTCGGTGACGATAGCGTTTTTTTTGTGCCACCGCTACAATCGAAATAATCCATGACAACTTCCCAAAAGAAGCGACTGATTATGATAGTTCCAAAACTTTTTTCCCCGACCTTTTCACTCGGATCGCGGCGCGTGTTGATGGGGTTGATCGTGGCGGTGATTTTTGAAACGGGCGTCGTTGCATACGCTCAATTCCACAGCGCAAACGAAACGTTGGCTTTATTTGTTGTGTGTGGGGGATCCATCGCATTTCTCCTGTACGTCGGGTTTGCATTGGTTTACGCATTCGTCGTCAAACGCTGGATTCAACGGGTATGGAAATGGATTTTCGCGCCTCGTGTCGATCCGTTTGATCTGCGTTGGCTGCGATGGTGTGTGACGTTGGGACCGGCAGGAGTGGTCTTCATTGCATGGGCGGCACCACAATTCCTGATGTACAGCATTGCCGTATTTGGCGTCGTCATGAGCCTCTATTTCGCGCACCTGCTCTTTTTTCGACTGCAGTGCAGCCTGCTCGAATTGCTCGCGATCACGTCGGTTTTCGGATTGGTCGACGGGCTTGTGATCACGACGCCGGGAGCAACGAAGCTGGGATTGTATTTCAGTCCGATGATTGCAGCTTGGGTGCTCGACGGAGCAACGACAGGCTTGGTTAACGCGCGTTTACTGGATCCGGAACGGACGAAGTCGGCGCTTCCCGACATCGCGTCAGCGTGGCTCAGAAGCGCGTCGTCTGCAAGCGTCATGCTCGGACTCGTCATCCTTTTATTGGCTCGATTTGCGAAAATCGGAATCAACGATTTCGTCGTCTGGGGTTGGCCGCTGCTGATAATTG